>NZ_JBHYDW010000239.1:0-3763 GCF_051860475.1 Elioraea sp.
GCCGTTCAGCGCCTTGAGCGCGCGCGCCTCCAGCTCCGCATCCGCCGGGTTCACCTGCGCCGCATGGACGAGCGAGACCGCCTCGATGATCTCGTAGCGGTAGACGTCGGTGGATGCCGTGCCGCGCAGCGTGATCGCACGCTCGATCCAGCGGAGTGCCTCGGCGTAGTCCGGGGGCTCGCGGTCGAAGGCGACATAGGCGATCTCGGCCGCGAGTTCGTGCTCGGGCGCCCCGATCTTCAGCGTCTGGAGCGCCTGCATGATCGGCAGCGCGTTCGGGATCTCGGCGCGCCTGTTGTTGCGTCGGCTCTCGCTGCGGAACTGCTTGGCCCGCTGGAACAGCATCGGCGGGACATCCGGCGGAAGGTCGCGGAACAGCGCGACGAACTCCTCCGCCGAGGACTGGGTGTTGCCGGAGAGCTGGCTCTGCACCCGCTTCAGGGCCTCGGCGCCGCGCTGCTCGCGCGCCTTGGTCTCCGCGATCGCGTGCTTCGCCTCCTCGGCCTCGCGCCGCGCCGCCGCGACGCGCTGCGAAAGCGTCTGCTCGAGCAGCGCGCGGGCGCCGAACCCGCCGATCACGGCGAAGGCGAGGAACCGCAGCATCTCCGTCGAACTCTCGGCGATCCTGGCCGCGGGCTCGCCCGGAACCGTCACAAACACGACGATCGCCCCGCCTACGCCGAGCAGGATGTCGCCGATGATCCCGAACTCGTAGCTCGGCGTGCTGCCCGCGCGCCTGTGGGGCCAGATGAGACCCCGATCGCCCTGCGTATGCGCGGCCAGCAGGCCACCGAGGGCTCCCATCACGGCCACCAGTGCGACCACGTTTCCGGTCGGATAGGTGGTGGTTCCGCCGGATGGTCCGGTCTCGTGCAGCAGGCTGACCATCGCCGCGACGCCGACAAGGACGACGAGCACGATGGCTGCGGCGCTGCCAAGCGAGACGCTGTCGGGCAGTCGCGGCTCATGCCAGAGCGCCCAGAGCAGCACCGCAACGAGCAGGCCCCCGGCGATCAGCGTGAGCGTGGTCGAGGAGAGTTCCATGCGTTCCTCTGCGCTGCGCAGCCCGTAGGGAGGCAGGCTGCGCCACGCCGGGAATCGATGTCAAGCCGATCCGGTCTCGGCGATCTCGGCGATCCGGCCGCCGCTCAGCCGCGCCAGCTCGGCGGGCGTTGTCTCGAACACGTGCATCGGGCTGCCGGCGGCGGCCCAGACCCGATCGAGCACCATCAGCGCCGCGTCGATCAGCACCAGCGGCGCCACCGCATGGCCCACCGGAGCCACCCCGCCGATCGCGAAGCCGGTGGTCTCGCGCACCCATCGCCCGTCCGCGCGCTCGATCGGCGTACCGACGACCGCCGCGACCTTCGCGAGGTCGATCCGGTGCGCGCCCGAGGCGATCACCAGCACCGGCCGTCCCGAGCCCCTCGTCCGGAAGACGAGGCTCTTGGCGATCTGTGCGACGGTGCAGCCGACCGCGCGCGCCGCATCCTCCGAGGTGCGCGTGCCGACCGGGAACATCGAGATCGTGTCGGGATGCTCCGCCGCGCGCAGCGCCGCGCGCACCCGCCCGACCGAGCCCCCTTCCCCCGCCTCGTTCATGCGTGCAGTCTCCGCCAAGCCGAGAGCGGCAGCGTGCCGAGATGCGGTCGCGGCGGATCGTCGAGCAGCGCGATGTATTCAAGCGAATGCCCGTCCGGATCGTCGAAATACACGCTCGCCGCCGCCATCCAGGTGAGCACCACCGGCTCGTCGATCTCCGTCTCGCCATGGCGCGGCGTCAGCCCCGCCCAGCGCAGCGCGGCGACGCAGCGCTCGACATCGGCCAGCGCGACACGGAATGCGATGTGGCTGCGGATGAACACCGGCGAGGTGTGGATCTCCCACAGCCCGAGCATCGTCGCGCGCGCCGCGCCCATCCAGAAGAACGCGACGTGCCGCTCCGGGATACGATGCGCAAAGGAGAGCCCGAGCACATCGCGGTAGAACGCGATCGATCGGTCCAGGTCGCGCACCGTCAGATGCGCCTCGTACAGCCCCTGGATCGGCACCGACGCCATCGCCGCTCAGCCGCCGTTGGCCGCGACCCGGTCCTCTGCGTTCACGCCGAGGCTCTTGAGCTTGCGGTGCAGCGCGCTGCGCTCCATGCCGACGAAGTTCGCGGTGCGGCTGATGTTGCCGCCGAACCGGTTGAGCTGCGCGAGCAGGTACTGCTTCTCGAACAGCTCGCGCGCCTCGCGCAGGGGCAGCGCCATGATCTCGCCGGACCGGTCCGGGCGCAGCACGGGCGGGGCGGCCGCGCCGATGTCGGGCGGCAGGTGCTCGGCGCGGATGGGATCCTTCGCCTCGCCCGGCGCCATGATCAGCAGCCAGTCCATCAGGTTGCGGAGCTGGCGCACATTGCCGGGCCAGTCATAGGCCTGGAGCACCGCGACCGCATCCTCGGCCAGGTCGCGCAGCGGCAGGCCCGAGGTCTCGGCGGAGCGGGCCAGGAAGTGGCGTGCCAGCGGCGGGATGTCGTCGCGCCGCTCGCGCAACGAGGGCACGCGCAGCGGCACCACGTTCAGGCGGTAGAACAGGTCCTCGCGGAACCGTCCGGCCGCGATCTCGGCGGCGAGGTCGCGGTTGGTGGTCGCGATCACGCGCACATCGACCTTGACCCGTGTGGCTCCGCCGATCCGCTCGAAGGACTGGTCCTGGAGCACGCGCACGATCTTGCCCTGGGTCTCGAGCGGCATGTCGGCCACCTCGTCGAGCAGCAGCGTCCCGCCATGGGCGTGTTCGAGCGTGCCGGCGCGGCGCGGCTGTGCCATCGGGTCAAGCCCGGCCTCGACGCCGAACAGCTCGTCCTCCAGCCGTCCGGGGTTGAGGGTGGCGCAGTTCAGCACCATGAACGGCCCCTCGCTGCGGCGCGACCGGGCGTGGATCATGCGCGCGACCACCTCCTTGCCGGCGCCGGCGGGACCGGTGATCAGCACGCGCGATCCCGTGGGCGCGACCTTCTCGATCGCCGAGCGCAGCTCGCGGATCACGTGCGAGGCGCCGACCATCTCGGCCTCGGCGCCGGCGCGCAGGCGCAGCTCGCTGTTCTCGCGCCGGAGCTGCGCGGCCTCGATCGCGCGCCGCACCACCAGCAGCAGCCGGTCGGCCTTGAACGGCTTCTCGATGAAGTCGTAGGCGCCCTGCTGGATCGCCTGCACCGCGGTCTCGATCGTGCCGTGGCCGGAGATCATCACCACCGGCACGACCGGCTCCTCGCGATGCATCGCTTCGAGAATCTGCAGACCGTCGAGCTTCGAGCCTTGCAGCCAGACATCGAGGATGACGAGGCTCGGGCGGCGCGCGCGGAACACCGCGACGGCCTGATCGGAGTCGGCGGCCTCGCGCGTCTCGTAGCCCTCGTCGCGCAGGATGCCGGTGACCAGCATCCGGATGTCGGGCTCGTCGTCGACGATCAGGATGTCATGCGCCATGGGCCATACGGGGCATCTCGCTCATCGTCTGGGCGGGTGCTGCGGCGAGCGGCAGTGCGAGCACGACACGCGCGCCCGGCGCGCCGTCCGCCCGATCCGACAGCGCCAGCCGGCCGGCATGGTCTTCCATGATCTTCTTCACGATCGCAAGGCCGAGCCCGGTGCCCTTGGTCTTCCGCGTCACATAGGGCTCGGTGAGCGCGTCCCGTCCCTCCTCCGGCAGTCCGACTCCGTCGTCCTCGACGACGATTCGCAGTTCCCCCGGCGCCTGCTCCAGCGCCACGCGGATC
>NZ_JBHYDW010000240.1:0-3747 GCF_051860475.1 Elioraea sp.
ATCGAGCGTCTCGCCTTCGGCCCGACGCTCGCGCAGCGCCGCGCCGAGATCGAGCAGCAGATCGCGGTCATCCAGCAGTTCGAGCGTGATCAGCGCATCACCCCGGACGTGATGAGCGCGCTCGGCGGCGGCATCCGGACCACGCCGACGCAGCAGCGCATCGCCGAGCTTCGCCGCGAGCTTGAGACGCTGGCGCAGGAGGAGACTCGCTTCCGCGAGCGCGCGAGCGCGATCGTCGAGGGGCAGACCCGGACCGGCGCGAACGAGGCGGAGCTCCGCCGGCAGCGCGCCGCGGAGGATATCGCCGGGCTGCGCGAGACCTTCGATGCGCGGCTCCGCATCGAGCGCGAGTACCAGGAGCGGCTCGACCGCATTCGCCGCGCCGCGGAGGCCGGCGCGGTCGATCCGGCGGAGCGGCAGCGCCTCGAGACGGACGCGCTGCGGGCGCGCGACGAGGCGCTCACGCGGCTCACCCGCACCACCACCACCGCGGTCGGCGCCGAGGAGCGGCGCATCGACGCGCTGCGCCGGCAGGTCGAGCTTGCCGGGCTGGTGGACGAGCGCGAGCGCTTCGTCGCCGAGCGGATCGCGGGCGTCAGTGGAGTCCAACGGGCGGAAGCCGAGCGGCTGGCGAACGCGCTGTTCGACCTGCAGGCGGCGCGGCGCGCGGAGAGTGCCGCGCTTCAGGAGGCTGGTCGGCTCTATGAGGAGACCCGCACGCCGCTCGAACGCTACGTCGCCGCGCTGGAACGGCTTGGCGAGCTGCGCCCCGGCCTCGAACGCCGCTTCGGCGCGACGGAAGCCGATGCGATCATCGGCCGGCGTGCGCAGACCCTGCTCGATGAGCTCAACCGCGCCGAGCAGCAGACGGCCCAGGTGGACGACGTGGCGCGCCAGCTCGGGCTCACCTTCGAGAGCGCGTTCGAGGGCGCGATCGTGCGCGGGCGCAGCTTCTCCGACGTGCTGAAGGGCATCGAGCAGGATCTGCTGCGCCTTGGCACGCGCAAGCTGGTCACCGAGCCGCTGCTGGCGCTGTTCAATTCGGCCCTCGGCGGGATCACGGGCGGTGGCGGCGGGATCGGCGGCATCTTCTCCGGCATCGGCTCGTTCCTGGCCGGGCTGTTCCACGAGGGCGGCACGGTGGGGGCTTCTGCGGTGCCGCACCGTCGCGTGCCCGCGCTCGCCTTCGCCGGCGCGCCGCGGATGCACAACGGCTGGTTCCGGCCGGACGAGTACCCGGCGATCCTTCAGCGCGGCGAGGTGGTGGTGCCGAAGCGCGACGCGCAGCGCGCGCTCGGCGGCGCCACCGTCATCATGAACATCAGTGCCGCCGACGCGGACAGCTTCCGCGCCTCCCAGGCCCAGATCACCGCGGCGATGGCGCGCGGGTTGCAGCGCGCGCAGCGGAACCTCTGAGCCATGGCGTTCCATGACGTGCGCTTCCCCGAGAAGATCGCGCTCGGCGCGACCGGCGGGCCGCTCTGGTCCACCAATGTGGTCACGACCGCGGGCGGACATGAGCGGCGCAACCAGAACTGGTCGGCCTCGCGCGGGCGCTGGAACGTCGGTTCCGGGCTGAAGACGCGCGACGACCTCGCGACGCTGATCGCGTTCTTCCGGGCACGGCGGGGCCGGGCGTTTGCCTTCCGCTTCAAGGACTGGTCGGACTTCCAGATGCCGCGCCAGCAGATCGGCGTGACGGACGGCACGACCGCGACCTTCCAGATCGTGCGCACCTATACATCCGGCCCGACAAGCCAGGTGCGCACGATCCAGCTTCCGGTCGCCGGCACGGTGCGGTGCTGGACAGACGGTGTCGAGCGCACCGAAGGCGGCGGTGCGAGCCAGTTCCAGGTCAACTATGCCACCGGCGTCATTACGCTCGGATCGTCGCTGCGCACCCCGGTGGGCCATGCGGTCGAAGCGCAGTGCGACTTCGATGTGCCTGCGCGCTTCGACAGCGACGATCTCGGGCTCACCTTGGAGAATTTCTTCCAGGGTCAATGGGCTGACATTCCCGTGATCGAGGTGCGGCTTTGAAGTCGGTCTCCTCCGGCCTGGCTGCGCATCTCGGCGAGCGGCTGACGACGCTCGCGACCTGCTGGCGCGTCGCGCGCCGCGACGGGATGCTGTTCGGCTTCACCGATCACGACCGCGACCTGGTGGTGGACGGCCTCACCTATCGCGCGCGCACCGGCTACCGGCGCGCCGCCATCGCCTCGCGGGGCGATCTGAGCGTGGACGATACCGATGTCGAAGGCATCCTCGATGCGGCGGAGATCGACGCGGCATCGCTGCGCGCTGGGCTCTGGGACGGCGCCGAGGTGCGCATCTTCCTGGTCAACTGGTCGGACCTGACGCAGGGGCCGCTCCGTCTGCGCAAGGGCCGGCTCGGCGAGGTGATCGCGCGCGATGATGGCACCTTCCGCGCCGAGTTGCGCGGCCTCGCCCAGGCGCTCAACGTGACCGTGGGCGAACTCTACACGCCGGAGTGCCGCGCCGACCTGGGCGACGCGCGCTGCCGCGTGCCGCTCCGTGCGCCGTTCCGGCAGAACAGCACCGCCTACGCGCTCGGCGAGTTCGTGCGCGTCGAGACCGATCCGCTGGCGACCGGCTCCTATCGGGAGCAGGAGCGGATCTATGAGTGCACGACCGCCGGCACGTCCGCGTCCACCCCGCCGGTGTTCAACACGGCGATCGGCGCGACCACTGCGGACGGCTCCGTCGTCTGGACCACGCGCATGGCGTGGACCCTGCCGGCGACCGTCGAGGCCGCGCCGGACCTCTCGACCGTCATCATCCAGAACACGGGCACCGCGCCGACGCAGCCGGGCGGCTGGTTCGAGCATGGCGTGGCGATCTTCGAGACCGGGCTGAATGCCGGCGTGGCGCGCGACGTGCTTGCCTGGACGCAGGCCACGCGCACGCTCGCGCTGTTCCTGCCGCTGCCTTTCCCCGCCGTCGCCGGCGATGTGCTGCGGGTGCAACCCGGCTGCGACAAACGCCTCGCCACCTGCCGGGACAAATTCGCCAATCTGCTCAACTTCCGCGGCGAGCCGCACATCCCCGGCGACAAGGGCATCATCGGGGTCGGGGTGTGACGCTCGATCAGGCCGCGCGGAGCTATATCGGCGTGCCGTGGCGCCATCTCGGGCGCTCGCGCGCAGGGCTCGACTGCATCGGGCTCGTGCTGCTCGCCGCGCGCGACTGCGGCCTCGCCGCGGACGATCCCGCACCCTATGCGCGCGAGCCGTCGTCGCAGCGTCTGCGCGAGGAGCTGGCGCGGTATCTCGACGAAGCGTCCGTCGCCGATCCGCACCCCGGCGACGTGTTGCTGTTCAATCTCGGCATCTATGGCGGACACATCGGCATCGCCGGGCTGCATCCTCAGTATCGCTGCTTGTCGGTCATCCACGCCTACGCGCCGCGCCACCGCGTGGTCGAGGAGCGTCTCGGCGCCGACATCGAGGCCATGACCGGCGTCTTCCGCCTGAGGGGGCACTGAATGGCCGTCCTCGCGCTTGCCGCCGGAGGGGCGGCGCTCGGCGGCGCGATCGGCGGAGCACTCGGCGCGGCGAGCCTCGGCGTCTCGGTCGGCTGGGCGCTCGGCGGGCTTGCCGGCAACATGCTGTTCGGCCCGAAGCCGCCGGCGCTCACCGGCCCGCGCCTCGGCGACCTCGCGGTGCAGACCAGCACCTACGGCGCCGCCATCCCGCTGGTCTTCGGCACCGCCCGCGTCGCCGGCAA
>NZ_JBHYDW010000241.1:0-3567 GCF_051860475.1 Elioraea sp.
GTCCACTACGCCGCGCGCTCGCCCGCGCGCATGGCCTTCCGTGAGGAGATGCGCACCATCGCCGGGTCGCGGTTGACGACCTGGCTCGGCTCGGCGGGCGCGCGGCTCGACATTCCCGCCGCGATCGGCTCGTGGCGGGCGGGGCGGCATCTCTCCGTCTGTGGCCCGGCCAGCATGATCGAGGCGACGCGCACAGCGGCGAAGGCGCAGGGCTGGCCCGCCGCCGCGGTTCACGTCGAGACCTTCGGCGCGGCACCCGGCGTGGCGGAGCGCGGCTTCACGATCGACCTCGCGCAGTCGCGCATCTCGATCGCGGTCGCGCCGGGGGAGAACATCCTCGATCGCCTCTTCGCCGTCGGCGTGCTGCCGGGCTTCGACTGCCGGCGCGGCGCGTGCGGCGCCTGCCTGACGCGCGTCGTGGTGGCCGGCCCGGTCCCACGACTTCGCCCGCTCCGTCCTCGGCCACATGCGATCGCCGGGGGCCGCCGAGGCCCCGCTTGACGCGGGAGGCACACTACAAAAGATAACCGCCTCGGCAGGCTCACGCCCGGCTCGGGCCGGTCCTCACCTCGGGATTCCCATGGCAACTCCGCCTCGACGCTACGACATTCTAGTGATCGGCGGCGGCAACGCGGCGCTCTGTGCGGCGATCAGCGCACGTCGTGCCGGTGCTAACGTCCTGGTGCTGGAAGCTGCACCAAAATTCTGCCGTGGCGGGAATACACGCCACACGCGCAACATGCGCTGCGCACATGACAGCGCGACCGAGACGCTGTCGGGTCCATACACCGAGGACGAGTTCTTCGACGACCTGCTGCGCGTCACCGGCGGGCGTACCGACCAGGAGCTCGCGCGGCTGATGATCGCGGAGTCGAAGGAGGTGCTCGACTGGATCCAGGAGCAGGGTGTCCGTTTCCAGCCCTCGCTCGGCGGCACGCTCAGCCTTGGCCGCACCAATTCCTTCTTCCTCGGCGGCGGGCGGGCCATGCTGAACGCGCTCTATCTGACCGCCGAGCGACTCGGCGTCGAAATCCGCTACGAGGCCGAGGTGGTCGGTCTCGACGTCGCCGACGGGTTGTTCCTCGGCGCCCGGATGCGGAACGCAGGCCGCGAGACGCGGATCGAGGCGGAAATCCTGGTTGCCGCCTGCGGCGGGTTCGAGGCTAATATCGACTGGCTGAAGCAGGGCTGGGGCGAGGCAGCGGAGAACTTCCTGATCCGTGGCACGCCCTACAACCGCGGCACGGTGCTGCGGATGCTGCTCGATGCCGGTGTTCAGCCGATCGGCGATCCGACGCAGTGCCACGCGGTCGCGATCGACGCACGGGCGCCGAAGTTCGACGGCGGCATCATTACCCGGCTTGACTGCGTCCCGTTCGGGATCGTCGTGAACCGGCAAGCGCAGCGCTTCTACGACGAGGGCGAGGATATCTGGCCCAAGCGCTACGCGATCTGGGGCCGCCTGGTCGCGCAGCAGCCGGATCAGATCGCCTATATCCTCTTCGACGCGCCAGCGCTGACACTGTTCATGCCCTCGCTCTATCCGCCGATCACGGCGGGCAGCATCCGCGAGCTCGGGGCCAAGCTCGATCTCGACCCGCCCGCGTTCGACGAGACCGTGGCCCGCTTCAACGCCGCCGTCCGCCCCGGCGGCTTCGACCACACGATCCTCGACGACTGCCGTACGGAGGGCCTCGACCCACCGAAGACCCACTGGGCGCGGCGGATCGAGACCCCGCCCTTCCACGCCTATCCCGTGCGCCCGGGCATCACCTTCACGTATCTCGGCGTGCGCGTGGACCCCGACGCGCGCATAGTGTTGGCGAACGGGACGAAGGCCGTCAACATGTTCGCCGCCGGCGAGATCATGGCCGGCAACGTGCTCGGCCAGGGTTACGCCGCCGGGATCGGCATGACGATCGGCTCGGTGTTCGGCCGCATTGCCGGGCGCGCGGCCGCGGTCGAGCTGGAACGACGACGCAACACACAAAGGGACGCGGCAGCATGAGCCTGCACACGCCGCCCGGCCACGCTTCCGCGCCGCTCGCCGAGGCCGACCGGCTGATGACGGTCTGCAACGCCTGCCGCTACTGCGAGGGGCTGTGCGCGGTGTTCCCGGCAATGGAGATGCGCCGGTCGTTCTCGGACGGCGACCTTAACTACCTCGCCAATCTCTGCCATTCCTGCGGCGCCTGCTACGTCGACTGCCAATTCGCCCCGCCGCACGAGTTCCAGGTGAACGTGCCGCAGACGCTGGCCGCGGTGCGCGCCGACAGCTACCGCCGCTACGCTTGGCCGGCAGCCCTCGCGCCGCTTTTCGACCGCAACGGGCTCTGGATCGCGTCGATCGCTGCCCTCGGTATCGCGGTGTTCATCGCCGGCTTCGTCGCCTGGAACGACGCGGCGGTGCTGTTCGGCAGCCACACCGGGCCCGGCGCGTTCTACCGGCTGATGCCGCACGACACGATGGTGGTGGTGTTCGGCGCGGCCTTCGGCTACGCGATCCTCGCGCTCGCGATGGGCCTGCGCGTGTTCTGGCGCGACATCGGCGAGCCGGCCGCGACGCTCGCCGAGCCCGCCTCGCTCTGGCAGGCGGTCAAGGATGCTGCGACCTTGCGCAATCTCGACGGCGGCGGGGTCGGCTGCTACGGCGCGGACGAGCGGCCGACCGACACCCGCCGGCTGTATCACCACCTCACCTTCTACGGCTTCCTGCTCTGCTTCGCCGCGACCTCGGTGGCCACCGTCTATCATTACGGCTTCGGGCGGATCGCCCCCTATCCGTGGTGGGACCTGCCGGTGGTGTTCGGCACGGTGGGCGGGATCGGCCTGCTGATCGGACCGGCCGGACTGCTGGCGGCGAAGTGGTCGCGCGATCCGGCGCTGCGCGACGATGCCCGCTTCGGCATGGATGCGGCGTTCCTGGCGATGCTGTTCCTGACCAGCCTGACCGGGCTGCTGCTGCTGGCGCTGCGCGCCACGCCGGCGATGGGCATGCTGCTCGCGCTGCATCTCGGCGTGGTGTTCGCGCTGTTCCTGACCATGCCCTACGGCAAGTTCGTGCACGGGCTCTATCGCTTCGCCGCCCTAGTGCGCTACGCGCGCGAGCGGCGGCAGATGGCGGAGGCGCCGGCGGCAGGCGGCTGACCACGCGCATGGCGCGCGAGACGCTGTCGCTCGCCGCGGCACGCCGGGTCGCGCTCGCCGCGCAGGGCTTCGGCGCCGACCGCGACGCCGCGAGCCCCGACCGGCGCGCACTGCGCACGATGATCGAGCGGCTCGGCGTCGTGCAGATCGACTCCGTGAACGTGCTGGCGCGCGCCCATACCCTGCCGGGGTTCTCGCGCCTTGGCTGCTACGCGACCGCCGATCTCGACATGCTCGCCTACGCTGGGCGCCGACGCACGCTGTTCGAGTACTGGGGCCACGAGGCATCCTACCTCCCCGTCGGGCTACATCCATTGATGCGCTGGCGCATGGCGGGCGCTGCCCGCGGTGAGGGCATCTATGGGGGTCTCGCCGCGTTCGGCCGCGACCGCGGCGCGCTGATCGACGAAGTGCGGCGCG
>NZ_JBHYDW010000242.1:0-3550 GCF_051860475.1 Elioraea sp.
GCGGATGGTACGTGCACAGGATTGAGGAGGCCCCGGGGGACCACGCTGGGCCCCCGGACCCCCTGCACTACGGGGCTCGCGTCGCGACCAACGGGAGCGACACCATCGAGGGGTCCGGGGGGCCGTGCGGCCGACCGGGCCTACACCCGGACAAAACCCACCGTCGCCTCCACTTCGGCGAGCACGGGCGCCGCCAGCGCGCGGGCACGCTCCGCGCCACGGCGCAGGATAGCCTCGACCGCGCCCTGATCGCCGACCAGCCTGCGCATCTCGGCCGCGATCGGGCTGAGGCTCGCCACCAGCAGATCGGTCAGCGCCGCCTTGAAGGCGCTGAACGGCCTGCCGCCGTGCTCGGCCAGCACCGCGCCGTGATGCATGTCGGTCAGCGCCGCGTAGATGCCGACCAGGTTGCGCGCCTCGGGCCGACCCTCCAGCCCCGCCTCCTCGGACGGCAGCGGCTCCGGATCGGTCTTGGCGCGGCGCACCTTCAGGGCGATCGCGTCGGCGTCGTCCGTCAGGTTGATGCGCGACTGGTCGGAGGCGTCCGACTTGCTCATTTTCTTCGTGCCGTCACGCAACGACATCACGCGCGCGGCGGGACCGAGGATCAGGGGCTCGATCATCGGAAACACGGCGCGGCCGAAATCGTGGTTGAACTTCTGCGCGATGTCGTTGGCAAGCTCGAGATGCTGCTTCTGGTCCTCGCCCACCGGCACGCGCGTGGCCTTGTAGAGCAGCACGTCGGCGGCCATCAGGTTCGGATAGGCGTAGAGGCCCACCGACGCGTTCTCGCGGTCCTTGCCGGCCTTCTCCTTGAACTGGGTCATGCGGTTCAACCAGCCGATCCGGGCGACGCAGTTGAAAATCCAGGCGAGCTGCGCGTGGCCCGGCACGGCCGACTGGTTGAACACGATGTGCTTACCGGCATCGATGCCGCAGGCGACCATCGCGGCGGCGACCTCGAGCGTCGCGCGATGCAGTTCCGCCGGGTCCTGCCAGACTGTGATCGCGTGCATGTCGACCACGCAGAACAGGCACTCATGGTCGTGTTGCAGCTTCACCCAGTTGCGCAGCGCGCCAAGATAATTGCCGAGATGCAGGTTCCCGGTCGGCTGCACACCCGAGAAGATGCGCGGAAGCGAGGCGGTCATGGATCGGTCCTTGTGGAGGGGATCGGGGTCGGCGTGATCGGGCGGGAGCGCGCCGCCGTCAAGACCGGCGGCGGCGCAGGTACCCCCGCAGCTCCGCGAGGTCGGCGACGCGCAGCGCGAGCGCGGCCGCGCCGAACACGCCCGCGCCCAGCGCGATCAGCAGGCCGAGCGCGCCCCAGCGATAGCCCTGGGCGCGGAACAGCGCGTCGAAAACGAAGTCCTGCACCGCCCAGATCGCGACGCCCATCACCGCCGCCGCCGCGACGAGCCGCGGCAGGAACGCACGCAGCCGCGGATCGGGCACAAGCCGCCCCTGCCGCCACAACCACGTCCCGAGCGCCGCCGCGTTCACCCAGCCCGAGATCACCGTCGCCAGCGCCACACCGACATGGGCGAACGGCCCGATCAGCGCGAGGCACAGCACGATGTTCAGCACCACGCAGACGATCGCCACCTTCACCGGACTCGCGGTGTCGCCGCGCGCGAAGAAGCCTGGCGCGAACACCTTCACCAGCACATAGGCAGGAAGCCCAAGCGCATAGGCGGCAAGCGCCGCCGCGGTGGCCGTGACGTCCCCCGCGCCGAACGCGCCGCGGCCGAACAGCACGTGCACGATCGGCCACGCCGCCACCGCGAGCCCGACCGCGGCCGGCACGGTCAGCAGCAGCGCAAGCTCGATCGCGCGGTTCTGGGTCGTGAGCGCGGCAGGGGCCTCGCCCGCGCGCACCTGGCGCGACAGCGCCGGCAGCAGCGCCGTGCCGACGGCCGTGCCGATCACGCCGAGCGGCAACTGGTTCACCCGGTCGGCGTAGTAGAGGAACGCGATCGAGCCAGAGGGCAGGAACGAGGCGATGATCACGTCCACCATCAGGTTGATCTGCGTCACGCCTGCGCCGATCGCGCCCGGCCCCATGCGCCGGAGCAGGAGCCGCACCTCGGGCGTGAGCCGCGGCACCGGCAGGCGGAGCGGCATGCCTGCGGCCGCGACCGCCCAGGCGAGCACGACGAACTGGAGGATGCCCGCCGCCGCCACGCCCCAGGCGAGTCCGTGCGCGACGGAAAGCACGAGGAACGGCGCGAGCGCCAGCCCGCCGATCAGCGCGACGTTGAACAGCAGCGGCGCGGCGGCCGCGACGGCGAAGCGGTCGAGCCCGTTCAGCACGCCCGAGAACAGTGCGACCAGGCAGATCAGCATCAGGTACGGAAAGGTGATGCGCGTCAGTTCCACCGCGAGCGCGAACCGTTCCGGATCCCGGCGGAACCCCGGGGCGAGCAGCGTCATCGCCTCGGGCATGAAGACGATCGCCGCCAGCGTCAGCACCGCGAGTGCCGCGAGCAGCACCGAAAGCGCGCCCTCGGCAACGCGGCGCGCCTGCTCGCGGCCTTCGGCGGCGAGGCTGCCGGCGAACAGCGGCACGAAGGCGGCCGAGAACGCGCCCTCGCCGAACAGCCGGCGGAAGAAGTTCGGCAGCTTCAGCGCGACGAAGAACGCGTCCGCCGCCGGCCCTGCGCCGAGCGCGGCCGCGATCAGGATGTCGCGGACGAAGCCGAGCACACGGCTGGCCGCAGTCCAGCTGCCGACGGTCAGAACGTTGCGGAACATCAGCGACAGCGCCGCGCGTCAGGCGGCGGCCGGACGCGCCCCGGACGCCTCGCCATGCACGTCCAGCGCGGCGAGCAGCGCCTCCTTCAGGCTCGCGAGCTTGCGCTCGTTCTCGATCTTCAGGCCGAACACATCCTTCACGTAGAACACATCGACCGCGCGCACGCCGTAGGTGGTCACATGCGCTGAGGCGATCTGGAGTCCCTGCTCGCTCATGGCCGCGGTAATGTCGTGCAGCAGGCCCGGGCGGTCGCGGCCGTTCACCTCCACCACCGTATGGGTGGCCGAGGCGTGGTTGTCGATCACCACGCGCGGCGGCACATGGATCGCGCGGGTGCGCGGGAAGGGGGGCCGCGCCTTCCGGATCTCCTCGGCGATGCGCAGCCGGCCCGACAGCGCCTGCTCGACCAGCACGCTCATCCGGGCGATCCGGTGCGGCGCATCGAAGGCGCCGCCGGCCGCGTCCTGGATCCAGAACGTATCCAGCGCCATCCCGTTGGTCATGGTATGAATGCGCGCATCGACGATCGAGGCACCGGCGATCGCCAAGGCGCCGGCGATCTTGCTGAACAGGCCCGGATGGTCCGCGGTATAGACCGTCACCTCGGTCACGCCTCGCTCAGGCAGGATCACGGTCTTGATCGAGAGCGCGGTGCCCGAGCCGTCGGCCTCGCGGATCAGTCGAGCGTGGCGCAGATGCGTCTCGGGATCGAAACCGAGCCAGTAGGGCGGATAGCCGAGTGCCAGGAAGGCGTCGCGATCCTCGGCGCTCCAGCCCTCTGCCTCCAGCGCCGCC
>NZ_JBHYDW010000243.1:0-3506 GCF_051860475.1 Elioraea sp.
GGTCGGGCACGTCCTATGCGGTGCCGTTCGTCGCCGCAGCACTGGCACTCGCGCGCGCGGCCGGGGTGGGGCCGGAGGCGGCAGTACGGCAGCTCGCCGAGGCGGCGCGCGATCTCGGCCCGCCGGGCCGCGATCCGATCTATGGCTGGGGCCTGGTGCGCGCGATCAACAACTGCTGACCGGCGACGGCTGACCGGTGCGGCTCATACCGCGGGCGCGGTGAACGGCGCCCGTTGGCCCGCGGGCCGGTCATCGCGCAGCGCGGTGACAGCGCGCTCGCGCCAGCCCGGCCGCATCGCCTCGCGCACCAGCGCGCCGACCGCGGCCGAGTGCGGCCGGCCGCGCACCGTGACGAGACACACGTCGCGCCAGACCTCGGGCTCGACCAGCGGACGCGCGACGACGTCGGGGTGGCGCGCGCAGTGCTCGGGGATGAAGGCGTAGCCGAGCCCCGCGGCCGCCATCGCCAGGATCCAGTCGTCGCGCTCGCTGCGATAGACAGTGCGGTCCACGACGCCCTGCTCGTCGAAGATCCGGTCGGCGATCGCATTGAACTCGCAATGCGTGCGCTCCAGGTAGTGCTGGCCGGCAAGATCGCGCACGCGGATCGCATCGTGGCGCGCCAGCGGATGGTCCATCGCGAGCGCGATCACGAAGCGCTCGCGGTAGAGCAGGTGGCAGTGCAGCCGCTCGTCCTCGTCCTGCCCCGGCTGGCAGGCGAGCGCGATCTCGAGCTCGCCGCTGAGCAGCCGCTCGCGCAGCGCCTGGGGCGAGGCATCGACGATCGACAGCTCCACGCCCGGATGGCGCCTTCGCATCGAGCGCAGCAGTTCGAGCAGCAGCGTCGGCGCGACGGTGCACATCACGCCCAGCTTCAGCACGGCGTCGTTGAGCCGGGTGAAGTCGAGCGCGCGCCGGCGGGCCTCGTGCGCCTGCTCGTACACCTGGGTGAGATAGGGGCGGACCATGCGGCCGAGCTCGGAGAGATGCGTGTTGGCGCGCTCGCGGTGGAACAGCGGCCCGCCCATCTCGTTCTCGAGCAGCTTGATCGCGCGCGTCAGCGCCGGCTGCGACACGTTGCAGCGCTTCGCCGCGCGGGTGAAGTTCAGGTCCTCGCAGACGGCGAGGAAGTAGCGGATCTGGTGCATCTCCATGGCGCCGGGGGAGCACAGCAGAAAGGCGGTGTGCGGCGCCAATAGTCAGTTGCTATCGAGAGGATACCTTGGTGGGGCCAAGGGCCGAAAGGCCCTTGCCCCCACACCCCCAATCCCATGAGGGGTCCCCTCCCGTTGGTCGGGGCCCGCATCGGGGGGCCTTGCGGCCCTTCGCTCCAGAAGCTAACCGCCGCCCATGACCCGACCTGTGATGCTGGTCGTCCTCGACGGCTGGGGCTGGCGCGAGGACACGGCCGATAACGCCATCCGCCTCGCCCGCACGCCGAACTTCGACCGCCTCTGGAACGAGTGCCCGCACGCTTTCCTGCGCGCCTCCGGCGAGGACGTGGGCCTGCCGCACGGCCAGATGGGCAACTCCGAGGTCGGCCACCTCAACATCGGCGCCGGTCGGGTGGTGATGCAGGACCTGCCGCGCATCGACGCCGCAGTGGCGGACGGCTCGATCGCGCGCCTTCCCGCGCTCGCGGAGCTGATCGCGCGCACGACCGGCACGGTGCACCTGATGGGGCTCGTCTCGTCCGGGGGCGTGCACGCGCACCACGACCACGCGCTGGCGCTGGCCCGCGCCGTCACCGCGGCCGGCAGGCGCGTGGCGGTCCATGTCTGGCTCGACGGCCGCGACACTGCGCCGCGCGCCGCCGCGACCGACCTGCCGCCGTTCCTCGCCGCGCTGCCCGAGGGCGCGCGCGTCGGCACCGTGTCGGGCCGCTACTTCGCGATGGACCGCGACAACCGCTGGGACCGCGTCGCGAGGGCGTGGCGCGCGATCGTGCTGGCGGATGCGCCGCGCGTGGCCGACGCGATGGAGGCGGTGCGCGCGGCGCACGCACAGGACGTCACCGACGAGTTCGTGCCGCCCGTGGCGGTCCGGGACTACGCCGGGATGGCGGACGGCGACTCGGTGCTGTGCTTCAACTTCCGCGCCGATCGGGTGCGTCAGATCCTCGCCGCGCTGCTCGATCCGAAGTTCGCTCGTTTCGTGCGCGCGCGCGCACCGAAGGTCGCCGCCGCGGCCGGGCTCACGCAGTACTCGGCCGAGCTCGCACCGCTGATGGGCGCGCTGTTCCCGCCGCAGAGCCTGGAGGGAATTCTCGGCGAGGTGGTGGCCGAGGCGGGCCGGACGCAGCTTCGCATGGCCGAGACCGAGAAGTATCCGCACGTAACCTATTTCCTGAGCGGCGGGCGCGAGGAGGCATTTCCGGGCGAGGAGCGGATTCTCGTGCCTTCGCCGAAGGTCGCGACCTATGACCTGCAACCGGAGATGAGCGCGCCGGAGGTGACGGAGCGTGCGGTGGCGGCGATCCGGTCTGGGGCGTTCGATCTGATCGTGCTGAACTTCGCCAATCCGGACATGGTGGGGCACACGGGCAAGCTTGATGCCGCGATCAAGGCGGTGGAGACGGTGGATGCGGGGCTGGGGCGGATCGCGGAGGCGGTGGGCGCGGTGGGCGGAGCGTTGCTGGTGACGGCCGATCACGGCAATGCCGAGCTGATGCGCGATCCTGAGACGGGCGGACCGCATACCGCGCACACGACCAATCCGGTGCCGGTGCTGCTGATGGGCGGGCCTGCGGGGGCGCGGCTGCGGGACGGGCGGCTGGCGGATATCGCGCCGACGCTGCTGGCGTTGATGGGGCTCGCGCAGCCGGCGGCGATGACGGGGCGGAGTCTGGTGGGCTGAGCACCACGGCGTAGGGCGTGGAAGGTCCAGGAAACTCAGTTTCCTGGCGGGTGGGTGCGGGAGGCCGGTGCCCTCCCGTGTTGACTTGCCGTCGTTTCGATTGGCATCGGTTTGAAGCGCGCAAGGGATGCGACAGCCGTTGACCGCATGGTCTCACGCAGCGCTTGGCTTCAAGCCCACCCTGGTGTTGCCCCCGAGAGATCGGGCCCGATCGGGCTGTCAGGATGGCACGGATGAACTGCCTGGGGGACCTGTATCCCAGGGCGCGATGGGGGTGGAGCTCGTTGTCGTGGGTGAACCAGGTGGGCAGTCACCGGAGCACGGTCGCGGCATCGGGGCACTCGCTGACGTGGACGAAGTCGCGTTTGAAGGCGCGGACGAACGCCTCGACCGTGCCGTTGCTCTGTGGGCTTTCAAGCGGCGTGGTCTTCAGCACCAGGCCGACGTAGCGGGCGAAGCTGTTGGTCCCGCGCACGACGTGGGGGCTGCCGTTATCGCTCAACCACTCGATCGGCTGCGGCAGGCGACTCATACCAAGTCCTTCTGAGCGAGACTCCCAAGGGGGATTCCCCCACGCGGGCGGGATCTGATTCAAGCGGGCGAGCAATGGAGCTTTGCCATGGGTCAGCCGCTTCCCCTCCGCCCCGACT
>NZ_JBHYDW010000244.1:0-3496 GCF_051860475.1 Elioraea sp.
CCTTGACGTCGCGGCACACCGGTGTCGCGACGCTGGTGCGTCTCTGGCCCATTTTCTGCCGGAAACGGATCGTATCGTGCATGCAGCCTCGACCTATGCGCTCAGAGTGCATCGCTGTGTCGGGTCATCAGGGGAGACTGCACGCGGATGACACGTCGCCACTCATTGCCACTTGCTATCGTTCTCTGTTCGTTCTGGTTTAACTCACCTGCTTCCGCACAGGTCGCAAGCACCAGCTGCGATGCGCTCGCCGCCTGGGCCGCAGGCTATCAGCGCGGCGCGGAATGGCGGCCGAACCAGCTCGGCTCGCGCTACTGGGTGCCCGCCCTGCTCGCCGCGCCGGCAACCGCCGAGCTATTCGGCAAACCGATGCTCGCGTGGACGGAGGCGGAGGCGGGCGGGATCGTGCAGGCCATGCTGGCCTGCGAGCGCGACTTCGCGCGGGCGCGCCAGTTCGAGCAGCGCAACGCACTCGAGACGATGCGCGGCTGGATCCGCAACAACGCCACCGCCTATCTGCGCGCGCTCGCCGCCGCGCGCGCAGCGATCCCGGCCTCGCTCGCCGCGCTCGACCGGGCACCCGCCTCGCCGCAGCTGCTGCGCTTCTATGCCGCCCTGGCGCGCGCCGGCGCGAACCAGCAGGCGTTCAACGCGGCGAACCAGGCCGCCGGCCAGGTGCAGGGCGAGCCGCAGAGCCACGCACGGGCGCTGCTCGCCGCTCTGCGCGACCTGCCGCAGGCCGAGATCGGTCCGGCGGTGGCCGAGACGGCCAATGCGCGCGCCGCGGCGATGCGCGGTGTGGTGCGCGACGCGCTGATCGCCGAGATCGGCCGCCTGCCCGTCAACGCTCAGTCGCTCATGGCCCTTGCGAATGCCCCACAGTCCTTGCGGCAGCAATATGCCGGCGCGCTTGGCGCGGAGGATTTCGCCGCGATCGATCGCGCGATCACGGAACGCCGAGCCGCGATCGGCGCGGAGGCCGAGCGCCAGATCATCGCCGAGATTGCCGCAGCGCCGGGGGACGAGAACGGGTTCGTCGCGATCGACCGTGCTGCCGACGAGCGCTCCCTGCGCCTGCTGCCCGAGCAGAACGCAACCAGGGTGCGCGAAGCGGCGTCGGCTCAGCGAAAGAAGACGGCAGATGCGCTGTTCGGCCCGTTCCAGCAGGCGCTCGCCCGTCTGCCGACCACCCAGGACGGTCTCGATGCGATCGATGGCGAGGTCCGGCCGATGCTCGCCGCGTGGCCGGCCAGCGCGGCCGAGCACCGGCCCCGCTTCCAGGAGGCGATCGAGGCTCGGCGGACGGTCATCCTCGCTGCCGTAAACCGCGCCGAAGCCGGCGCGATGCGAGGGCGTGTCTATCAGGGCGGCGGCGTCGAGCTCGAGTTCCTCGACCGTACGCGCGCCGTCATGAAGATGGGGGGCGGGCAGGCCGTCGCCGGCACCTACAGCGAGGAGCGCGACGGCCGCGTGATCGTCACCATGAACAACCAAGCGCTCGTGCTCGTCCGCGAGGGACGGACGTTGACTGGCGGGCCGGCGACGGTCCGCCGCACCAGGTAGGCATCAGCCGCGCGCCGTGCCGCCGACGGTCAGCCCGCGCAGCTTCAGCGTGGGCTGACCGACGCCGACTGGCACGCCCTGACCGTTCTTGCCGCAGGTGCCGATGCCGGGATCGAGCGCCAGGTCGTTGCCGACCATCGTCACCTTGGTCAGCGCATCGGGGCCGTTGCCGATCAGGGTCGCGCCCTTCACCGGCGCGCCCAGCCGGCCGTTCTCGATCAGATACGCCTCCGAGGCCGAGAACACGAACTTGCCCGAGGTGATGTCCACCTGGCCGCCGCCGAAATTGACGGCGTAGAGGCCGCGATCGACCGAGGCGATGATCTCGTCCGGAGCATGATCGCCGGCGAGCATCACCGTGTTGGTCATGCGCGGCATTGGCGCATGCGCGTACGACTGGCGCCGTCCGTTGCCGGTCGGGCTGACCCCCATCAGCCGCGCGTTCTGCCGGTCCTGGATGAAGCCGGTCAGGATGCCGTTCTCGATGAGAACCGCGCGCCCCGAAGGCGTGCCCTCGTCGTCGATCGTGATGGAACCGCGACGATCCGGCAGCGTGCCGTCGTCCACCACCGTCACGCCGGATGCGGCGATCCGCTGGCCCAGCAGCCCGGCGAAGGCGGAGGTTCTCTTGCGGTTGAAGTCGCCCTCGAGTCCGTGGCCGATCGCTTCGTGCAGCAGGATGCCGGGCCAACCGGGCCCGAGCACAACCTCCATTTCGCCCGCGGGTGCGGCAACCGAATCGAGGTTGACGACCGCCTGGCGCAGCGCCTCGTCGACCGCGTGCCGCCAGGTCCCAGGTGCGATCAGGCGCGCCGCGTCGAACCGCCCGCCGGTTCCGTAGCTGCCGGTCTCGCGCCGGCCGCCCTGCTCCACCACCACCGCGACATTGAGCCGCACCAGCGGCCGCACATCCGCGGCCCTCACCCCATCGGCGCGGATGATCTGCACCGCCTGCCACTCGCCGGTCAGGCTCGCCATCACCTGCGCGACCCGGTGATCCTTGCCGCGCGCATAGGCGTCGATCTCGGCGAGCAGCCGAGCCTTGGCGGCGAAGTCGAGCGCGGCGACGGGATTGGCATCCGAGTAGAGCCGCGCATTGGTCGCGCGCGGCGCGACATCCATGCTGCCGCCCTGCCCGGCCTTCACCCCGCGCACGGTCTCGACCGCCCGCTTCAGCGCGGCCTCGGTGAGTTCCCCGGCATGGGCATAGCCGACCGCCTCGCCCGAGACCGCGCGCAACCCGAAGCCGAGCGTGGTGTCGAACGCGGCCGAGCGGATGCGCCCGTCCTCGAGGGCGAGCGCCTCGCTCTCGCGGTACTCGAGGAACAGCTCGCCGTCGTCCATGCCATCGAGCGCGGCCCGCGTCAGCGCGGCCGACGCGTCACGGTCGAGTGTCGCCTCGGCGCGCGCAAAGAACAGCGTATCGGTCGCGTCGAGATGGCTCATCTCGTGCCTCCTGATCGGGATGTCACTGCGCGGCGGTGGTGCGGCGCAGGATGCGCGCGGCGGGCAGGCGAAGCACGGCGGTGGTGCCCCTGTCAGGCGCACTCTCCAGATGCAGCGAGCCACCATGGGCCTGGGCGAGCGCACGCGACAGGAACAGCCCGAGCCCCGAGCCCTGGTAGCGGCGCGAGAGCGAGGAGTCGAGCTGTACGAAGGGCTGGAACACGCGTTCGAGATCCTGCTCGGCGATCCCGATTCCGGTATCGGTGACCCGGAGATCAATGCCGCCGTCGTGGTCGAGCCGCGCCTCGATCCGCACCGCGCCGCCCGGCCCGGTGAACTTGACCGCGTTCGAGACCAGGTTGAGCAACACCTGCCTGAGCCGCCGTTCGTCGCCGAGCACCCAGGGCATGTCCCTCGGCACGGCGAGGTCGAGCGACACGGACGCCGTGCGCGCGACTGGATCGAGCAGGCGCAGCGCCGTCTGGGC
>NZ_JBHYDW010000245.1:0-3479 GCF_051860475.1 Elioraea sp.
CGGCCCCCTCGCGGCCGGCGCGGCGCTCGTCGCGCGTCAGCCGGTCGGCCAGCACGCGGTCGAGCTCGGCGGCCAGGCCGAGCGCGCCGGCGCCGGCATGGCCGCGGCGGTCGCCGCCGGGCAACACGGCGCGCTCGGCGACGGCGCCCATCGGGCGCCAGGTCTCGCGGGAGAGGTCGGGGCGGCGCGCCATCGCTAGGTCCTCGTCTCTGTGGTCGGGGCTTGGTGCCCCCGCCCGTCAGGCGCTGTGCCTGCAACGGATGGATCGGTCACGGTCGGAACGGTGGTCATGAAACTCTCCTTCGGAACGAAGCGAACGGCTCAGCGATGCGCGCCACCAGGCCGGAGGGCGCCGAGGATCGCGACCGCGTTGTCGGCCGCGGCGCCCCCCGCGGCGCCCTCACTGGCCGGCGGCGCAACGCTGATGCCGGGCAGGCCGAACATCCCGGCGCGCGACGCCTTGCGCACCGCCGCGTCAAGCTGCGCCACGCCCGGGTTGTTTCGGTGCAACCATGCATTGATCCATGCGCTCGTCAGGGCGGATGCCAGGGTCGGCCTCATGGTGCCTTCTCCCCCGCCTCTGCCTCGGCGTGACGCCCGGCCTCGGCTTTCGCCCGCGCCTCTTCGAGGATCTGCTCAATAGCCTCGCTCGGCCCCTGCGGCGGCGACTCTGCGGGCGCCAGCTCGGCCGCAGGTGGCGGCGATCCGCCCTTGCCCGGCTGCGTCACCATTGCCCCCGCTCCGCGGCATGCCACGCCAGCACGGCCTCCACGGTGCCCGCGAGCTCGGTGAGCACGCGCCCCGTGTAGCGCGCCCCGAAGGGATGCGTGCTGTTCGGGATGCGCAGCACGTCCGCTGTGCGCTCGCCGAGTGCGCCCCGCACCTGGTCGTCCTGCGCGTCGAGCGCCGGCTTCAGCTTCGGCGACACGCGCGCCAGATCATCGGTCCGGGCACGATACGTTGCCCATGCGGACAGCAGGGCGCGGCACGCATCATCCACCGCCGCCGCCGCCGCCATGCGCGCGGCGGCGTGTTCCCGCACCTGCTCGCGCAGCGCGTCGGCCGCCTCCTGGGTCGCAACGTCGCGCAGCCGATCGAGCTCCCGCGTCAGCGCCGCCGCGGCCTCCTCGGCGTCGGCGAGCTCCTGGCGCTTGCGGGCGAGCGTGTCGGTGATGTTCTTCACCGCCGCGTCGGCAACCGGCGCCTCGCCGATCCCGAGCGCCTGGCGCCGCACCGCCTCCGCACGCCCGGCTTCGGCGGCCGTGACCGCCTGGCGCAGCTGCGCGATTCTGGTCTGACTCTCCGTCAGCAGCCGGCGCACGCGGGCGGTTTCGTCCCTCGTGCTCGGCTTGATCATTTCGGCAACAGTCATGGGAAGCTCCGTGTGGTTGGGTTGCTCACGTCCGGGCGCCTAGCTGGCGTGCTCCGTCTCGTCGTCGCCGGCGAGCGCTGCCGCGCTGAACGCGACCAGCTCGACGCGCCCCTGTCCGGGCACGCTCCGGCGGAATGTGCGGCGGCGCTTGCCGGCGCGCGTCTCGGTCAGCAGCAGCCCGGCCTGGTCGAGCCGCTCGCGCGCCTCCTTCTCGTGCAGGCCGAGCGGCTTGCAGACCTCGTCGGCGAACAGCTGCGGAATGAAACCGAAATGCCAGAGCTGCACCCCGGCGGCGTTCGGCTCGCTCCACTTCCAGCCGAGCCGGTTCTGCACCCGGAGGTCAGCCGGCACCGGTTCCACAAGCCCCCCGTCGTGATCCTCGGTCGGCCGGATCGCCTCGAACCGCGCCGCGTGCGCGCCGATCGTCGCCCGCACGCGAGCGATCAGGGCTGCGGTCTCGCCCGCGCCGATCGTGCCGCGCGCGTCGAGCCAGTCGCCGAACACCCGCGCCGCCGCCGCCTCGCCGGTGCCGGCGGGCCAGGGCAGCACACCGGCGGCGGCGGCGAGCTCGCCGGCGAGCGCGACCAGGGCGAAGCGCTGCGCCACCCGCTGCACCTGGCCGTCGGCGCCGGCGGGCATGATCCGCTTCGCGATCGCATACAGCCGCGGCCGCGCCTCCTCGTCGATCCACGCCGGATCGGCCACGCGCGCGGCGAGCCAGGCGCAGAAGGCCGGGCCGGCCGTGCCGTGCAGCTGCGACGTGGCGAGCTGCACCCGCTGGGCGAAGCTCGCCGCGTCCGACTCCCCGTGCAGCTGCTCGAACAGGCCGAGGCCGGCGCGCGCGTCGGCCGGGATGTCGGGCAGGCGGGCGAGCTGCCCGGCGGCGGCGTGCCGGCCGCCCTGCGCCATCATGTCCCCAAGGGAAAGTTCCCCGGTCGAGAGGAACAGCGTCGTCCAACTCGGCGTGCGGTGCAGGCCGCGCCGGTCGGTCATGCGCTGCTTCCCCTGCCCGCCCGAGAGCATGTAGCAGATGGCGCCGATGTCGCGCGGATCGGCCTCGCCGATCTCGTTGAGCGGAAGCAACGTCTGCGAATGGCTCGCGGCGATCAGCTCCAGCGCGTTGGCCGTGCTGCGCCATGACCGCATGAACCGCTGCGGCCCGATCGGGCTGCCCCACACCGAGGCGGCGGCGGCAAGCGCCGTGCTCTTCCCGCGCGAGCTCTCCCCGCGCACATGGAACCCGCCCCCTTCGAGGCCGAGCGGCTCCAGCAGCGGGCCGGCGAACGCGCAGCCGAGCGCGAAGATCAGGCGCGAGTTGCCGAGCGCGAGCGTCGCCACCGTGCGCTGCCAGTCGGCAAGACTGCCGGCACGGCGATACACCTCGGGCAGCGGATCGAGGTCGAGCAGCACCTGCTCTCCATCGGGTGGCGTGCCGAAGGTCTCGCCCGGCAGCACGAAGCAGGCGCCGCCGACGGCGGGAAAGAACCACCCGACTTCGTAACGGGTGCGCGCGAGGCGGACCGATGTCACACGCGCGAGGAACTCGGTCAGCGCACGGCGCGCGCCGTCGCTGGTGGCGATCGCCAGCCCGCGCGAGGCGAGCCGCGCGCGCACCTCGGCGGCGTCCGACGCCAGCAGCGCGCGCGGCATAATCCACCGATGGGTGCGGCGGTCGCGGTCCTGCCAGGACAGCAGCAGCCCCCAGCCCTCGCCGTGCCGGTCGCGCGTCTCCGCCAGCACACGGAACGGTCCGCAAAGCCACTGATCCTTCCCCTTGGTCGGATCGGCCGCGCGGCGCCACAGCCCGTTCGCATCGAGCCGGAAGCCGGCCGGGAGGAAGGTCCCGTCCGCGTCCGCCTGGTCGGCGCGCAGCGACACCACCTCGGCCGCCGCCGCGCTGTCGATCGCCGCGCGCACGCTCTTCGCCCCGCGCTTGCCGGAGCGCTTGCGCGCTTCCTCCAGGTCGATCGGCGGCGGGCCGGAATCCTCGGTCATGCAGCCTCGTCGGGGTGCCGTTCGATCGCCTGCTGCCAGGCGTTGAAGTCGGCGAAGTCCGCCGGCGGTCGCGCCACCCGCACGGTCCGGCCCTCGCGTGTGAAGCGATCGA
>NZ_JBHYDW010000246.1:0-2281 GCF_051860475.1 Elioraea sp.
ATCGCGCTCGATGCGCTGGCCGTCGCCGCAGTGGTGGTCGTCAACACGACCGAAGCGGCGGCGCTCGCCGCCGCCCTGGACTGTCCGGCGGAAGCGCGGGCGCTGGCGCGCCGCCTCGGCACGCGGGTGCTGGTGACGCGCGGGGCAGCGGGAGCCGACCTCGCCGACGGGGTACGAACGCATCACCAGCCGGCCGTCACGGTGAGGGTGGTCGACACGACCGCGGCCGGCGACGCGTTCGTCGGCGTGCTCGCTGCCTCGCTCGATCGTGGGCTGGCGCTCGAGGCGGCGATGGGGCGCGCGGCGGCGGCGGGCGCACTCGCCTGCACGCGACCCGGCACCCAGGGCAGCGTGCCGACGGCGGCTGAGATCGATGCGCTCGCCTCGGTCCGGCCGTGATCTCTTCATGGGCGGGCAACAATCTGGTGCGATACTTCGACCATGCATCGAGTCGCTGAGACAACGTTGATGAACGCCCGGGCCGGCAGCGCAGCCGGGGTGCTCGCGGCGGCGTACTGGCCGGCAATGCTCGCGGGGCTCTGGTGGGGCGTGGCGCTGTCCTGCACGCCGCTCTCCACGCGCCGCCGGCACGACTGACCACCACGCAGGCGGCCGCCGCCACCCGCCGCCGCTCGGCAACCGGCCATGCTGCGCGGTGTGGCTCGCGCGCCAGACGGCGTACGGGGCGGCCGGTCGTCACACGGCGGCAGCCATCGCCGGCGCGTCGAGGGCAAGGATCGTGTCGCACCGCGCCAGCAGCGCAGTGTCTTCGGTTGCGACCACGACCGTCAGGCCCGGCCGTGCCAGCAGCGCCGCCAGCCGCCCGAGGGCGGCGCGGCTGAGCAGCGTCTCGGGAGCATCCAGCAGCAGCAGCCTCGGCGATCCCATGAGCGCGGAGGCAAGCAGGATCAACCCGCGCTCCCCATGCGAGGGCGTCCAGCCTCCGGCGCCGAGCCGCACGTCGAGGCCGCCGGCCCGGGCGATCGCGGGGGCAAGTCCGACCTCGTCCACCACCGCCGTGATGTCGGCCTCGGTCGCCCCGGGCGCCCGCCAGCGCAAGGCACGCCGCACGCTGCCCGACGGCGGCATGAGGTCTGGGCCGGCCAGCGCGATGGCGTCGCGCCTCAGGCGCGGCTCGAGCGCGCAGGCATCGGCCTCGCCGACGCGGATGCATCCCTCGTGAGGGCGATCAAGGCCGGCGAGGCAGGCGAGCAGGGCCGATTTGCCCGAACCGGTCGGCCCGACCACGCCGACCATGGCCCCCGGCCGAATGGTCGCGTCGAGCACGGGGGCGCCCGGGCGCAGCCGGACCCCGTCGAGCATGATGCCGAGCGGCCCGGAGCCGTCCGCCAGCGCTGCGCCGCCTTCGCCGTGAAGCGTGGGCAGCGCCAGGAACCGCCGGATCGCGGCGTAGGCCACCATGGCGTCGCAGCGCCGGTCGAGCGCGCGGGCGAGGTCGGCCAGCATGGGGGCCAGCACGCCAAGACCGACCACGGCACCGAGCAGTCCGCCGGGACCTGCCGGGAGGACCCCGGCGCCGATGCCATGCGCCGCCGCCAGGCCGATCGCGGCCAGCGCCAGCAGGATCATCGCCTCGGGCAGGCTGCGCACCGCGAATGACAGCCGCGCCCGCGCGGCGCCAGCCTCGGTCAGCGCCTCGCCACGGCGCCGGACCCGCCGCCGCACCGACGCGGCTCGACCTGCCGCCGTCACGCTCGCCGCGTGGGTCAGGGCCTCGGCTGCCTCGGCGGCGACCCGGGCGCGCCGGCGCCGCATCGCCGCATGGCGACGGCGCAGCGCCGGGGCAAGGATCAGCAGGACGGCCGGCGCCAAGGCGCCCGGCACGCCGACCAACAGCGCGATCGGCGGGTCCAGCAGGGCAAGGGCCAGGGTAAGGCCGGGCAGAGCCACCGCCAGGACGATCAGGCGGGCGACGCCGAAGCGGACCCAGCCGCGCACCGCGTTCATGTCGCCGACGAAGCGGAGCATCACGAGGCTGCGGCGCCGGCCGGCGACGAGGCGCGGCGGCAGCGCCAAGCTGTGCCGCAGGATCCGGTCGCGGATCGCGGCGACATGCATCAGCGCCAGGCGCTCGGCGAGACCCTGTTCGACCGCGCGGGCCAAGGGAAGGGCCAGCGCCGCGGCCGCAAGCGCGGCCGCCGTGGCGATCGCCGCGAAGGCCAGCCCGGTCGCGGCGGGCCCGGGCAGCCAACCCCCGCGCGCGCCGGGTGGCCCGCCCGGCCCGCCCCGCACCCGCCCCCGCAATCCGCGGGCGCGCCCC
>NZ_JBHYDW010000246.1:2291-3478 GCF_051860475.1 Elioraea sp.
AGCCCGGTCGCCGCGAGCCGGAGCAGCAAACCGGCTCGCGCACGGGTTGCCAGGCGCGGCAGCCCCGTCAGCAGCCCCGTCATGCGACGGCCGCGACCATCGTATTGGCCGGCACGACCGGCACGGGGAGGGCAGGGCCCGGGCCGGGCTCGGCGGTCGGGCGCCGATGCGCAACCCCGAGCAGGCTGCGGGCCGCCGCCGCTGCGCGCAGCGCCTCTTGGGGCAGGATCGGGGCAGTGACATGCATCGCTGCCTCCGCCATCGCGAGCGGCGAGCGGGTGAACAGGCCGCTGATCGCGATCGGGGGGAGCCCCATCGCAGCGAGATCTGCCGCCCCGCCCACGGCGCTGACGGCGTCCGTCGCGGCGAAGACCAGCCTGCCGAGCAGCAGCGACCTGAGGGCGGCAGACGCCAGCAGCGCGCGCGATTGGGTGTGATACAGGCCGTCGGCGATCTCCAGCACGGCGGCATCGCAGCCGCGCTCGGCGAGCGCGGCCGTCAGCCCGATCGCGATCCGCTCCAGCTGCGGTGAGGCGACGCCGAACGTGGTGGCGAAGCCCGCATCGGTGAAGTCCAGCACCTCGGCCGCTCCGGCGTCGCGATACAGGTTCGGATCGCCAAAGGCGCCGGTGCCGGTGATCTTGGCCGCACCCACCCGCAGCCCGCTTGCGACGAGGCCACGGACGATCGCGGCAACGGTCATGGTCTTGCCGGAGTTCATCGACGTCCCGACCACCGCGATCGTCGGGATCTGCGAGGGCAGCGACGACAGCGCGATCGCGGCGTCGCGCAGATTGACGGGCCGGCCATCCGCATCCGCGAGCAGCGCGATCGGCGTGAGCGCGGTCGGCGGCCCGATCTGGTCATGCTGCTGCTCAACGCGGCCGGCGATCCCGCCGGCGGCGGCGAGTTCGCAACCCGCCGGATCGATCTCGGCCCGCGCCAGAAACTGATCCGGCGCATAGCGTGCGCCGACCGCCAGGATCAGCCGGTCGCCGGGGAACAGCGTTGAGAGGCGGCCGCTCGCGAGCTGGATCGCCTTGTGGTGGCCGACCTTGCGCACTTCGGCGAGCAGCAGGTCGCCGGCGGCGGCGCGTGCCACATCGGTCGACAGGCGGGCGATGCGGTCAGGCGCGATGCGCCGCGTGGCGTAGGCCCATTTCGCGTCCGACAGCGTGGCGCCGTGA
>NZ_JBHYDW010000247.1:0-3472 GCF_051860475.1 Elioraea sp.
GCGATCGGCGAGCGGGTCGCGCCGGCACGCTCGCGGGACTCCGGCAATCGCCAGCTCTCGAAGGAGTTCCCCGGCGGCCAGTTGGTGATGACGGGCGCGAACAGCGCCGTCGGCTTGCGCTCGATGAGCGCGCGGTTCCTGTTCCTCGACGAGATCGATGCCTATCCCGGCGACGTCGAGGGCGAGGGTGATCCGATCGCGCTCGCCGAAGCCCGCGCCCGCACCTTCGGCTGGCGACGCAAGACCTTCCTGGTCTCGACCCCGACGATCGCCGGGCTGTCGCGCATCGAGCGCGAGTACCTGGCCTCCGACCAGCGCCGGTTCTTCGTGCCGTGCCCGCGCTGCAACGCGATGCAGTGGCTGCGGTTCGAGCGCCTCGTGTGGCAGAAGGGCGAGCCGGAGGGTGCCAGGTACCTGTGCGATGCCTGCGACCATCCGATCGGCGAGCAGCACAAGACCGCAATGCTGGCCGAAGGCGTGTGGCGGGCCACGGCCGCATCCGCCGATCCGCACACGATCGGCTTCCACATCTCCGCCTTGTACTCGCCGGTCGGCTGGCTCGCCTGGAGCGAGAGCGCGCGGTCGTGGGAGACAGCGCAGGGCGACGACCGCGCGATCAAGACGTTCCGGAATACGGTGCTCGGCGAGACCTAGCAGGAGAGCGGCGACGCGCCGGACTGGCAGCGTCTCTACGAGCGCCGCGAGGACTGGCCGATCGGCATCGTGCCGGCTGGCGCGCTGTTCCTCACCGCCGGGGCCGACGTGCAGCGCGACCGGATCGAGGTCTCGATCTGGGCCTGGGGCCGCGGCCTGGAGAGCTGGTTCGTCGACCACGTGGTGATTGATGGCGGGCCCGAGCATGCCGGGGCCTGGGCTAGCCTGACCGCGCTGCTCGGCCGCACCTGGCCGCATGCGACCGGCGCGCGGCTCGGGTTGGCGAAGCTCGCGATCGACACGGGCTACGAGGCACCGGCGGTCTATGCCTGGGCGCGCCGCGCCGGGCATGCCCAGGTGGTGCCGGTGAAGGGCGTGGACGGGTTCAACCGCGCCGCGCCGATCGTCGGGCCCAGCTACGTCGACGTCACCGAGGGTGGGCGCAAGCTGCGCCGTGGTGCGCGGCTCTGGACCGTCGCCGTCGCCACCTTCAAGAGCGAGACCTACCGGTTCCTGCGGCTGAGCCGGCCGACGGACGAGGAGCTTGCGGCCGGCACGGCGTACCCGGCCGGCTACGTCCACTTGCCGCGCGGCATGGAAGCGGAGTGGGTGAAGCAGCTGGTGGCGGAGCAGCTGGTGAGCGTGCGCACGAAGCGCGGCTTCGCCCGGCTGGAGTGGCAGAAGCTGAGGGAGCGCAACGAGGTCCTCGACTGCCGCGTCTACGCCCGCGCGGCCGCGTGGATCGCCGGGGCGGATCGCTGGACCGAGGCGACGTGGCGCGATCTCGAAGCGCAGATCGCGGCTGACGGGACCGATGATGCACCCGCCGCACCGTCGGAGCCCGCGAACGACAGTGACGTCGTGAGCCCCTCCGCTGGCGTCCTCCGTCGTCGTGCGTCGCGCGGTCGGCGCGTGTTCACCCCGTCCTACCTGCGCTGAACCGAGGAGCGCGTGGCCAACTCGGGTGCGAGGCAGCCGCGAACAGAGAGCCCTTGTGAACGTTACGATCAGGTGCCAGAGTAATCGAACTCCGAAACCGTTCATGGGGATGCCATGGACGTCGACCGAGAAATCGTCGCGCACTACGGGCACGGGTCGCTGGAAGACACCATCCTCGCGGCGCTCGCCAAGATGGGTAAGGACATCGCGCGACTGACGGTTGAAGACCTGGCGCCGGTGGTCGAGTTCCGCATCGGCGGTCGGCAGGCGACGGTCGAGTTTGCAGCGGAGTTCATCCCTGAGCCGGGGATGCGCCTGCTGGACATCGGTAGCGGCCTCGGCAGTGCATCCCGACACTTCGCCGCGGTCCATGGCGCGCGTGTCACTGGGATCGACCTGACCGCGGAGTACGTCGAGGTGGCCCGCTCGCTCGCCCAGCGTGCCGGTATGGTCGGCCGCGTGGACTATGTTCACGGCAGCGCACTCGACCTGCCATTCGACGATGGCGCCTTCGACGGTGCGTACATGCTGCACGTGGGCATGAACATCGCCGACAAGGCGACGCTGTTCGCAGCCATCCACCGCGTGCTCAAGGCTGGTGGCCGGTTCGGGATCTACGACCTGATGCGTGTCGGCGATGGGAGCATCACCTATCCGACTCCGTGGGCCTCGCGCGAGGACACCAGCTTCGTCGAGTCGCCGGAGACCTACACGCGCGAGCTCGCCGCTGCCGGGTTCGAGGTTGGGAAGGAGCGGGATCGCGGCGCGTTTGCCCTGGATTTCTTGCAGAAGATGCGTGCGGAGGCAGCGGCCAAGGGTCCGCCGCCGATCGGACTGCACACGATCAGGGGCGAGGCGGCGCGCGAGATGTCTGCAAACGTGTTTGCGGCGATCCAGCACGGCGCGCTGGCGCCGGTCGAGATCATCGCCCGAGCCGCCTGACGTACAGCGCAGCTCCTCGATAACTCTGGCCTGCGTTCGCGGGCTGGCTGAGAGCCGCCTTGAACGGCGGTTCGGCCTGTTCTTTCCGCCGTACCACAGCCGAGGTCGTCGATGACACTGGAGCAGATGACCGCACGGCGCGATGCGCTGCTGGAAGCGCGCTGGCGCGGCGTGCGCACGGTCGACATCGACGGCCGCCGCATCACCTACGCCACCGACGCCGAGATGGCCGCGGCGATCGCCGATCTCGAACGCCGCATCGCCGATGCGTCCGCCGGCGCGCGGCGCCGCATCGTCCGTACCGCCGCGAGCAAGGGACTCTGAGCCTCCGTGCTCGGCACACTCTCCCGCTGGCGCCGGCGCGTCGGCGCGCTGCTCGGTGGCTTCGAGGCCGGCGAGGCGAGCCGCCGCCTGCGTCACTTCCAGCCCAGCCGGGCGCATCTCAACACCCTGATCGCCGCCGCCGGCGCAGACATCACCGCCCGCGCCCGCTGGCTCACGCGCAACAACGGATATGCCAACAACGCCATCGAGTCCTGGGCCGGCAACGTGGTGGGGAACGGCATCAAGCCATCCTCGCTGATCAATGACTCTGCCCTCAAGGCCGAGGTGCAGCGTCTCTGGCTGGACTGGACCGACGAGAGCGACGCCGAGGGCTTCACCGACTTCTACGGCCAGCAGCGCCGCGCCGCGCGCGAGGTGTTCATCGCCGGCGAGGTGTTCCTGCGCTTCCGCCCGCGCCGGCCCGAGGACGGGCTCGTGGTGCCGCTGCAGATCCAGATGCTGCCCTCGGAGATGCTGCCGCTGCACCGCAACGAGCGGGGGGCGAACGGCAACGTCATCCGCCAGGGCATCGAGTTCGACCGCATCGGCCGCAGGGTGGCGTATCACTTCCTGCGCCGCCATCCCGGCGACGTCACCGATCCCGGTCTCGCCG
>NZ_JBHYDW010000248.1:0-3403 GCF_051860475.1 Elioraea sp.
CTCGCCGATCAGGCCGGCGTCTCGACAGATGCCTTGCAGGCGTTCCGCTTCGCCGCGATCGAAGTCGGGCTGCGGAACGAGGAGCTCGACCGTGGGCTCGCGATCCTCACGCGCCGGATCGGCGATGCCGCGACCGGCGGGCGGCAGGCGGAGGAGGCGTTCCGGCGCATCGGCGTCGCGTTCCTGGACGCCTCCGGCAACGCGCGCGCGACCGAGGGCGTGCTCGCCGACATCGCCGACCGCATTGCCGCGGTCGAGAACCCGGCCGAGCGGGCGCGCATCGCCACCGAGGTGTTCGGCGACCGGCTCGGCCAGCGGCTGATCCCGTTCCTCGCCCAGGGGCGGGAGGGTCTGGAGCGGCTGACCGGCGAGGCGCTGCGCTACGGTGCGATCGCCGATGCCGAGCTGATCGCCAATACCGGCGCCGCCACGCTCGCGATCGACGGGCTCGGCGCGGTGGCCATCCGCAAGGGCGACGGCACGGTCGAGCTCGACCCCGGCGATCTCGCCGCCTCCGCGCTCGTCACCGCGGTGCACGACGGAGCCGTCTTCCGCCTCGCCTGATCCCGCTTCCCGCTTCGCCGCTCCGGCCCCGCCGGCCGTCCCCCGGGGCGCCGGCGGGGCCTTTCGTGCGTTCATTCTGAACCTGACACCTCAGAGGACGCGATCAGTCAGCACCAGCGGTGTTGGAGCCGGAACCAATCCTTGCTCGCGCAAAATGCCCCGCGCGATGAACAGGAGCATCTTGCGTCCGTTGTCATCGACTGCGTCCCAGATGCGCAGGAACTCCTCGCGCTGAGCCGGCCCAGGCTTCCGGCCGGGCAAGCGCTCCGAACGCATCCGTTTCGTCGATGAACTTCTCGCGTTCTCAGCCGCCATGCCGCACCTCCTTTCGTGCCCCTTCCATTCGACCGCGTCGGGCTGTCCCGACATAGGCGTTTGCGAAGCAGCTTCACGGGAAATGTAGGGACGCAGCAACGGATCAGTTTGGCCGTCAGGAGAACTTGAAGGCCGACGGCGCGGATGAGGCGTTGGTGGCCTGCGTCTTCTCCGCAGCCTCCTTGATCTTCTCCTGCACCTGCTTGACCAGGTTCGCGACCGCGGTGGCCGTCCCCGGAAGCTGCGTCAGCGGCAGGATCAGCTGCCCGCACGGCACCGGCTTGCCGTCGCCGCCCACCTGGCCAAGCGTGATCCGCACCACGCCATGCGTCACATTCGCCTCGATGATGCCATCGCAGAACAGAACCGGCAGTCGGTCGGCCATCAGTCACTCTCCCATGATAAAGTCGGGCAACGAACGGGCTACTGCTCGCGGAAGGCCCGCACGAAGCTGTCGCGCAGCGGCTGCGTCAGGTACTGCCACACGGTCCGCTCGCCGACCAGGATCATCACCTCGACCGGCATGCCCGGCGTCAGCAGCACGCCGTCCAGCCGGCTGAGCTCGGCCTCGTCGATCGTCACGTGCGCGCGGTACATGCTCGCCCGCAGCCGCTCGTCGAACACCGCATCGGCCGAGACGAACACGACCCGGCCGTTCAGGAACGGGGCAAGGCGCTGCTTGAACGCCGGCAGCCGCACCTCGGCCTGAAGTCCCGGCCGCACCACGTCGATATCGGTCGGCTGGATCAGCACCTCGGCGATCAGACGGTCCTCGGCCGGCACAATCTCCAGCACCGGCTCGCCCGGCCGGACCACACCGCCGATGGTGAAAAAGCGCAGGTTCAGCACCGTGCCGGCGATCGGCGCGACGATCTCGCGCCGGGTGGCGACGTCGCGCGCCTCGCGCAACCGCTCCTCGATCTCCACCAGCCGATCGCGCACCTGGCGCTGCTCCAGGCTGATCTCGGCCGCGCGCTGATCCGCCTGCGCCTGCAACTGCGCTGCGGTCTCGGCGAGGCCCGCCTCGGAACGGGCGATCTGCGAGACCAGATCATCGCGATTGCCGATCAGGCTCGCCTCGGCACGCTGCAAGGCGAGCAGCCGCGGCCGCCGCTCCAGCCCGAGCCGGAGCAGCTCCGCCACCCCGCGCATCTCATCGCGGATCAGGGCGATCTGCCGGTCATGCGAGCCGATCTGGCTCTGCGCCGAGGCAATCTGCGCGCGCAGCTGTTCCATCCGCGCCTCGAGCACTGCGCGCGCGCTGGCGAACGCCGTCTGGCGGCTGACGAACAGCGCGGTCTGGCCGGTCAGCAGATCGGCGATGCGTGGGTCGCCCGCCCCTCCGGCCAGCTCGGGAGGCCAAGCGATCCGATCCGCCGAAGCGAGTTCCGCCGACAGGCGCGCATCGTGGGCGAGCAACGCCGCGCGCTGGGCGAGCAACGTGACGAGCTGCGCGCCGGCCTGAATGTCGTCGAGGCGCATCAGGACCTGCCCCGCCGCGACGCGGTCGCCGTCGCGCACCAGGATCTCGCGGATGATCCCGCCCTCCAGGTGCTGCACGGCGCGGCGGTTGCCCTCCACCGTGATCACACCCGGCCCCGCGGCAGCCTCAGCCAGCGGCGCGAGTGCAGCCCAGCTGCCGAAGCCGCCGAGCAGCACCGCGAGCACCGCGATGCCAAGCAACGTCGCCCCACCCGTCGGCGGGCGCGGCGGCGGCGCGGTGTCCTCGGCCGCGCCGAGGGAGCCGAGCCCAACCGGCGCCAGGCTGCGCCCGCCCAGTGCAACGACCTCGTGCCGTGGCGCCGTCGTCATTCCGCTGCCCTCTGCTCATCCGGCCGCGATGGTTCGGCAGGTCCGGTCACCTGTGCCGGCCGCAGCACGCGCTTCAGCACCTCCGTCCGCGGCCCGAACTGCTCGATCATGCCCTCCCGCAGGATCGCCACCTTGTCCACGCCCTGCACCAGCGCCGGACGGTGCGACACCAGCACCACCGTCGTGCCCTGCTCCTTCAGCGCCGCGAGCGCGCGCAGCAGGCTGGACTCGCCTTCGCCATCGAGATTGCTGTTCGGCTCGTCCAGCACCACCAGCTTCGGACGCCCATAGAGCGCACGGGCCAACCCGATCATCTGCCGCTGGCCGGCAGAGAGGAACGTGCCGCCCTCGCCGATCTCGGTGCGGTAGTCCTTCGGCAGGCGCAGGATCATCTCGTGGCAGCCCGCAAGCTCGGCGGCCGCGAACACCGCGTCGGCATCCGGCGTGCCCATGCGCGCGATGTTCTCCAGCACCGTGCCATCGAACAGCTCGACGTCCTGCGGCAGGTAGCCGATGTGGCGGCCGACATCCTCGCGCATCCAGGTGTAGACGTTCGCCCCGCCCAGCCGGACGGTACCGGCGGTCGGCTCCAGCACGCCGATCAGCAGCCGGATCAGCGTGGTCTTGCCGGCCGCCGACGGCCCGATCACCGCGAGGCTCTCGCCCGGTTCGAGCGCAAAGCTCACGCCCTTGATCGTCGCCGCGTGCTCGC
>NZ_JBHYDW010000249.1:0-3354 GCF_051860475.1 Elioraea sp.
GGCGTAGAGCGCAATGATCGGCACCGGCCCGGCATTGACGACCCTTGCCGCGCCGGCAGCCGGCGCGTCCACCCATCCCGCCTCGATCACGAGCTCACTCATCCGACAAAGATCGACACCCGACTTCTCCTCGCGGGTGCCATCGTCGTAGTTGATGCGCACCGTGAAGGCGCAGCCCTGGCCAGGATCGATGTCGATGTCGATCGTGTCGCCCTGCGACAGCATGCGCACGCCGAGCCGATCCTCGCCCTGGTCGCGCGCGCCGTCCGGGAAGATGTACACGGTGAACACGGTGCGGCCGGAGCGGTTGATCAGCGTCACGCGCGGCCCGGCCGCCCCGGGCGTCGTTCCGGGCCCAACCGCGCCCGGGGTGAAGGCGGCGAGGTCTTCAGCCACCGTCCAGCCCGGCGCGACGGTCAGCGGCGCGATCGCACAGAGATCGACATTGTGCCGCTCCTCGGCCGCGTTGTTGTCGTACTCGACGCGGATGTCGTAGCTGCATCCCTGGTCAGGCACCTGCGCGGTGAAACGCGACCCGGCCTCGAAGATCGACTGGCCGAGCCGATCCTCCAGCCATTCGGTGCCGCCGGCCGGACGGATGTAGAGGTACATGATCGTGCGCGGCCCTGCGTTGACGAGATCGACATCCCGGTCGGGCCCGGCGGCCGCCGCGCTGCGCGCGGCGATCACCTCGCGCTCGCGGCAGATGTCGACGCGCTCGCGGATGTCCTCGACGCCGTCGTCGAAGATGATGCGGATATCGGCCGAGCAGCCGAAGCCCGACGGCAACCGGACGACAAAGCTCCGCCCCGCTGGCACCATCTCGTTGCCGAGCCGATCCGGCCCCCAGTTCCGCGCGCCGGTTCCCCCCCGGGCGACGAACAGCTCGTAGACCGTGACTTCGCCGTCATTCTTCAGGGTGAAGCTCGGGGCCGGCTGCTGGCGCTGGGCCTGCTGGGCGGCGACAGGCGCCGCCCCGAGGGCAAGCGTCAGCAGCGCGGCGCTCGCAACAATGGGCCTTAGCCGGTGCATCGCCGTGACCTCCTCCCTCGCGCGCCGCTGCGGCCGGCGCCGTGGCACCACCACGATGCCACGCCCCCTTCCGGCACCGCAACCGCGCGGCCCCCGTCCGCCCATCGACATTGCGGAGTAATGACGCTCCGCCGTAGCGTGTGCCGATCCGGCCGGGAGGGGACGTGGAATGGACAAGGCGATGCGCGGCAGGTTCGGTCGCCTGCTGGCTCGGTACCGCGTCACCAAGGGCAAGGCGTTCCGGCTCAAGGAGTTCGATCCCGCCGACACCGCCGGGCTCGACTACAGCAAGGCCGAGGCGCGCGAACTGCTCGCGCGCGGCACTGCCCTGCTCGCCGAGGAACAGGCCAAGCTTTATGCCCAGGACCAGTGGTCGGTGCTGGTGATGCTCCAGGCGATGGACGCCGCCGGCAAGGACGGCACGATCAAGCACGTGATGAGCGGGGTGAACCCGCAGGGCTGCGATGTGTTCAGCTTCAAGGCACCGCATGCCGAGGAGCTCGACCACGACTTTCTCTGGCGCCACGTGCGGAGGCTGCCCGCACGCGGCCATATCGGCATCCACAACCGCTCCTGGTACGAGGAGGTGCTCGTCGTGCGGGTGCACCAGGACATCCTGGCGCGCCAGAAGCTGCCCGACGCGGTGCGCGGCAAGCGCATCTTCGCGCGCCGGCTGGAGGACATCGCCGCGTTCGAGCGCTATCTCACCAACCAGGGCACTGCGATCGTGAAGGTGTTCCTGCACGTCTCGCGCAAGGAGCAGAAGAAGCGGTTTCTCGAGCGGATCGACCACCCCGAGAAGAACTGGAAGTTCTCCTCCCGCGACATCGCCGAGCGCGGCTACTGGAACGACTACATGACAGCCTACGAGGAGGCGATCCGCGCGACCGCCGCCCCGCACGCGCCGTGGTACGTGGTGCCCGCCGACAACAAGTGGTTCACCCGCCTGGTCGTCGCGGGCGCGCTGCTCGCCGCGATGGGCGATCTCGAGCTCGCCTTCCCCACCCTGCCGGCGGAGGAGAAGGCAAGGCTCGCCGAGGCGCGGGCGAAGCTCGTGGCGGAGAAGGACTGATCGCGCTCAGCGCCGCGGCAGCTCCTGCTCGACGAGCTGAGCCCAGAACGCCGCGCCGATCGGCAGGATCTCGTCGTTGAAGTCGTAGCGCGGGTTGTGCACCGGCACGCTGCCGGCGCCGTCCCTGCCGCGCTGGCCGATGCGCACGAAGCAGCCCGGCACCTTCTGCGCCATGTAGCTGAAGTCCTCGCCGCCCATGCGCACCGGCAGCGTGTGGTGCACCTTGCCCTCGCCGAGCAGCGCGGCCGCCGCGCGCGCCGCCGCCTCGGTCGCCTCGGGGGCGTTGATCACCGGCGGGTAGCCGCGGCGGTAGTCCACGTTGACGGTCGCTCCGAACGCGCTGGCGAGCGACTGTGCGATCTCGCCCATGCGCCGTGCGATCAGGTCCTGCACCTCGGGATTCCGCGTGCGCACGGTGCCGTTCAGCATCGCGTCCTCGGGAATGACGTTGCCGGTCGAGCCGGCATGGAACTGGGTGATGGACACGACCGCCGGGTCAGCCGGATCGATGCCGCGCGCGACGATGGACTGCAAGGCCAGCACCAGATGCGAGCCGACGATGACCGGATCGACCGTCTGGTGCGGGCGCGCGGCATGGCCGCCCTTGCCCGTGATGGTGATCGTGAAGCGGTCGGAGGCGGCCGAGACCGCGCCCTCGGCCACCGCCATCTCGCCCACCGGCATCTGGTAATCGTTGTGGGCGCCGAACACGCGGTCGCAGGGGAACAGGTCGAACAGCCCCTCCTCGACCATGATGCGGCCGCCGCCCGCGCCCTCTTCGGCCGGCTGGAAGATGAAGTGCACCGTGCCGTCGAAGTTGCGCGTCTCGGCCAGGTACTTCGCGGCGCCGAGCAGCATGATGGTGTGCCCGTCATGGCCGCAGGCGTGCATGCGGCCAGGGTTCTGCGAGCGGTGGGGGAAGTCGTTCGCCTCCTCCATCGCCAGTGCGTCCATGTCAGCGCGAATGCCGATCGCGCGCGTGCCGTTGCCCACCTTGAGGGTTCCGACCACGCCGGTGCGTGCCAGGCCGCGATGCACGGCGATGCCCCACTCGGCGAGCTTGGCCGCGACGATCTCGGAGGTGCGGTGTTCCTCGAGGCCGAGTTCGGGGTGGGCGTGCAGGTCGCGGCGCCACTCGGTCAGTTCCGGCGCCATGGCGGCGAGTCGGTTCGGGACGGGCATTCGGGTCTCCTGTTCAAGCGCTGGGGGGGGGGGGGGGGGGGGGGGGGGGCCCCCCCCCCCCCCCCCCC
>NZ_JBHYDW010000250.1:0-3305 GCF_051860475.1 Elioraea sp.
GCCACCGGCGGCTCCTTGCAGTTGCAGGTGCCCGGGCTGCGCTGGCGCTTCCATCCGGGCGACGAGGCGCAGCTTCCCGACCCGCTGATCGAGGCGCAGGTCGGCGCCGCGAACGCGGTCGCGCATCGCGGCCTCTGCTACCTTGTGTTCGAGGACGTCCCTCTCGACGCCTTCGGCAACCGCATCCCCTCCGTCAGCGCGGAGGTGGTCGCGGCGGGCGGGCAGTCGACCATCGAGACCACCACCACGCTGCCGTCCGCTGCCGCCTGGTCCGGCACGCTCTACGAGTCGGACTTCGAGCGGGCGACGGTGCTGCTGCTCGGCACCGAGCCGGATGACACCACGCAGCGCTTCCTCGCCGCGGTGAACACGCTCACCATGGAGGCGCGGCGCGCTTTCGGGCCGAGCCTGGTGCAGTTCGCGCACGCGATCGCCACGCAGGACGGCAAGGTCTACGTGGTGCACGGCCCGACCGGCGACGTCTGGCTGCGCAAGTACGATCTCGACACCGGCGCGCTGCTCGGCCAGTTCGAGTCCACCACCTCGGCCTTCACCACCACCCGCACCCGCTTCCGCGTGCCGCTGCGCGGCGACTGCCTGATCGCACGGGTGCTCGGCCCGTTCGGCTGGCGGCGGTTCTTCCTCGTCCCGCCCCAGGGCAGTCCGGCGGCGGTCTACTGCATCGACACCGACGCCATGACCTACGTGTTCGGCTCCTCCGACACTGGCGACGAGCGGATCATGGAGGCGCCGGCGAATGGCTGGCTGGCGGCCGGCGAGGAGCGCGAGGGCGCCTCCGACATCTGGTATGCCGCGCCGGTCGCGAGCGGCGGCATCGAGCTCTGGCGCATCGTGCTCAGCTATGCCGCGGTCGGCGGGCCGCAGATCGCCGGCGTAAGCGCGTCGCTGGTGGCCACCTACACCAATGCCGCGCTCGGCCTGACTGGGACCGGCACGCTCACCGCGGTCGCCTTCGACTACGACCCCGACGACAATGCCCTGATCCTCGCCGCGTCGCCGAACTCGCCGGCCGAGACGGCGATCTGCAAGCTGCGCGCGGACGGCTCCATCGCGTGGCAGCGCTCCTTCCCGAGTTTCCTCTCCGCGGCGCGGTCGGGCACGAAGCGCGTCTTCGGCGGCACCTGGGCGATCCACAGCGCCGGCGCCAACCAGGTCATCGTGCTCGATACCCGCACCGGCGCGACCGTGCAGACCGCCGGGACGTCGACCATGCCCACCAACGCCGCGTTCGCCTGGGACTCGGACATCAAGGCCGCGTTCTATGCCGGCACCGCCGGCACCTATCGCCGGCTGCTGATGCTGCGCCAGGGCAGCGAGACGGTGCCGCTCGCCTCCATCGTCTCGGCGCTCTGCGCGCGCGCCGGCCTCGCGCCCGCCGAGTTCAATGCCGCGGCGCTGACGGACAGCGTGCGCGGCTTCGTGGTCGCCCGGCCGATGAGCGCGCGCGAGGCGATCCAGCCGCTCGCCACGGCCTTCGCCTTCGACGCGGTCGAGCGCGACGACGTGCTGGTCTTCCGCAAGCGCGGCGGCGCGACCGCGACCACGTTGACCCATGCGGACCTCGTCCGTCGCGGCGACGCGCCGGTGATCGACGAGCAGCGCGCGCAGGATGCGGAGCTGCCGCGCGCGATCAGCGTCCGCCACATCGACCCCGAGCGGGCCTACGAGATCGGCACGCAGCGCTGGCAGCGCCCGCGCGCGCCCTCCGCCACCATGGCGTCCACGGCGGAGGCGACCGTCGATCTGCCACTCGTGCTGACCGCGACCGAGGCGAAGGCGATCGCGCGCCGCCTGATCCTGGCGGCCTGGCGCGAGCGCACCCGCTTCGGCTTCGCCGGCACCACGCAGCATCTCCGCCTGGAACCGACCGATCCGGCGACCCTCGTGCGCGGCGACGGCGCGCAGAGCCGCGTGCGCCTGATCTCGGCGCAGCTCGGCGCTGACTGGACCGTGGCGCTGGAGGCCGTCGAGGAGGCGCCCGGCGACTACACGGTCGCCGCGATCGCCGACGGCGGCACCGGGTTCGCGCCCGACGCGCTGCCGGCGCCCTACACGACGCGCGGCTTCACGCTCAACCTGCCGCTGCTGGTGGACGCCGACGACCTCGCTGGCACGGCGCTGCGTTCGTATCTGCATGGTGGCGCGATCCGCGGCCAGACCTGGCGCCGCGCCGACGTGTTCCGCTCGGCCGACGGCACGGCGTGGGAGCCTGCCGGTGCGGTGCTGGACGTGGCCGCCTGGGGTGCCGTGCTCGGCGCGGTTCCGGTGCCTGCGTCCTACTGGACCTGGGATGATGCGACGGTGCTCACGGTGCAGATGCAGACCGGCGCGGATCGCATCGAGGGCGCGACCGATCTCGAGGTGCTGAACGGCGCCAACCTCGCCGCGCTGGTCGCCGAGGACGGGCGGGTCGAGCTGGTGCAATTCGCGATCGCCGATGCGCTGGGCGGCGGGCGCTTCACCCTCCGCCGATTGCTGCGCGGCCGGCGCGGCACCGAGGACGCCGGCGCCTTCGCCTCCGGCGCTGCCTTCCTCCTGCTCGACGGCTCGGTGGTGCGCGGCGCCTCGCCGCTCGGCGCGCTCAACTCCGTCGAGCGGTTCCGCTTCGTCGGCATCTTCCAGACGGTCCAGACTGCGACCGAGTACCGACGCCTCATGATCGGACGTGCCGAGCAGCCCTATGCGCCGGTGCACATCGCCGGCAGCCGCGATGGATCGAACAACCTCACCGTGACCTGGGTCCGCCGCACCCGCATCGGCGGCGAGCTGGTCGATCTGACCGGCGCCGTGCCGCTCGCCGAAGCGGCCGAGCTCTATGAGGTCGATGTGCGGAACGCGGCCGACACCGCCACGCTTCGGAGCTTCACCGGGCTGACCAGCCCGACCGTCACCTACACCGCCGCGCAGCAGACCACGGACGGGCTCACGCCCGGCAATCCCGTGCGCGTGCACGTATACCAGATGAGCGCCGTGGCCGGTCGCGGCCGCCGGGGAGCAGCGATCGTATGAGCAGCCCGAACCTCGCCGTCCCGCACGTCGCCGCCGCCCAGGCGCAGAAGGAGGTCACCATCAATGCCGCGGTCGATCTGCTCGACCGCGCTGTGACCGACGTGCTGACGGTCGATCTTGGCGCCGGCGACGTCACGCTTACGGCCGACCAGTATCGCCGGCACCGCATCTTCCGCACCGCGAACCTGACGACGGCACGCACGCTTACCGTGCCGGCGATCCGGCGCGAGGTCGCGATCGACAACGCCGACGGCACCGCGACGCTCACCGTCGCG
>NZ_JBHYDW010000251.1:0-3258 GCF_051860475.1 Elioraea sp.
CGTGGTCGTACTTGATCACCGTGTCGCCCTCGGCGAGGTCCTTCAGCGCGATCTTGTGGCCGAGCGGGATCGCGTCGAGCGCGGTCATCTCCAGTGTCTCGTCGGTGTCCATCACCCAGAGCGTCACCGTCTGGCCGGCGGAGATGCCCTCCTGGACGGCGACGGCGACATTGTCGGTATGCTCATGGACGAGAAAGTGCGGCGCGCTCATGCGTGATCCTGGCTGTTTCCCGCTGCGTCCGGGCAGCGCCGGACGATCCCTGCCGGCAGGCGTGCCGGCCGCGGCATCCTGCGCGCGGCGACATTCCTCTGTCAATCCAGGTCATGGGTCATTTATAAGACCAATGATGCCCGACGACCTCCAGCCAGGCTCCGCCGTCGCCGCGCGGCCGCTCTACCAGCAGGTGCACGACCATCTGCTCGAGCGCATCGTCGCGGGCGAGTGGCCGCCGGGCGACTACCTGCCGTCGGAGCAGCGCCTCGCCGCGAGCCTGGGCGTCGCCCTCGGCACGGTGCGCCGCGCGCTCGACGAGCTGGTACAGCAAGGCGTGGTCGAGCGGCGCCAGGGCCGCGGCACTGCGGTACTGCGCCACAGCTCCGACCGCGCGCGGTTCCGCTTCTTCCGCCTGGTCGGACCCGACGGCGCGCGCGTCGTGCCGACGGGCCGGGTGCTGACGGCGAGGCAGCGTCCGGCACGCGCCGATGAGGCGCGGGGGCTCGCGCTCGCACTGGGCGCGGGGGTGCTGGCGTTGACCCGCGAGCGGCGCGTGGGCGCCCGCGTGCTGGTGCATGAGACGATCGCCCTGCCGTTGCCGTTGTTCGCCCGTCTCCAGGTGCCCGTCGGGCAGGACCTCGCCGAGGAGCTCTACGTGCTCTACCAACGCGACTGCGGTGTCACGGTCGCGCGTGCGGACGACCGGGTCTCACCCGAAGCCGCCACCGCGCCCGTGGCGCGCAGCCTCGCCATCGCCCCCGGCACGCCGATTCTCCGCATCCTGCGCATTGCCTTCGGGCTCGACGGCAGCGCGGTCGAGCACCGGGTGAGCCGAACCGCCCGGCTCGATTACGCGGTCGCGATCGAGTAGCGCGATGGACGCGGCGGCGCTGCGCACGGCATCGGTGACGCAGGGGGCCGCACGCCTGTTGGTCGCGCTCGGTCATGCCGTGCTGCGCGAGGTCGGCCTTCCCCATGGCCGGCGCGCCGACCTCCTCGCGCTCGGCGCGGACGACAGCTTCTTGATCGTCGAGGTGAAGTCCCACGCGCGCGATTTCCTGTCGGACACGAAGTGGCATGAGTACCGGGACTATTGCGACCGGCTGTTCTTTGCTGTCGATCCCGAGTTCCCGCGGGCACTGCTGCCCGACGATGCCGGCCTGCTGGTCGCGGACCTCTATGGCGGGGCGGTGCTTCGTGAGGCACCGGTGCATCCGCTGGCACCGTCGCGCCGGCGGGCCCTGCTGCTCCGCTTCGCCCGCCTTGCCGCCGGGCGACTCGAGGGGCTCGTCGATCCTGCCGGCGCGACGGCGCACACCGCAGAGGACTGACCCGTGGGGGGATGTGGCACGCCCTTTGCTGCAACTCATCTGCTGTCGGCGGGTTTCCCCCGGCGACAGCAGCTAAGCCTTCCTCAACCTTGCCTTGAGGGGCCGCATTTCGGTGCGGCCCCTTCTTTTCGGCCGGTTCTCTCGCAAATCGCGAAGCAGGCTGACACGGCGCGCTGCGCCTTGCAGGCCCGCCGGCCGGACACATATCGCCGGAATGCACCGGTATCGCGGGCCGGCACCGGCGCGACGGGATCGGGTCTGGAGACACTCCGATGGACACGCTGCTGCTCTCGCGCATCCAGTTCGCCGCGAACATCTCGTTCCACATCCTCTTCCCCGTCATCACGATCGCGCTGGGCTGGGTGCTGCTCTACTTCAAGCTGCGCGCGCGCGTTTCCGGCGAGACGCGCTGGATGGACGCCTACCGGTTCTGGGTGAAGGTTTTCGCGCTGTCCTTCGCACTCGGTGTCGTTTCCGGGATCACGATGTCATTCCAGTTCGGTACCAACTGGCCCGGCTACATGGAGCGCGTCGGCAACATCGCCGGCCCGCTGCTCGCATACGAGGTGCTGACTGCCTTCTTCCTCGAGGCCACCTTCGTCGCCATCATGCTGTTCGGCATGAGCCGCGTACCGAACTGGCTGCACACCTTGGCGACCGCGCTGGTCGCGATCGGCACCACCATGAGCGCGTTCTGGATCCTGGTGCTGAACTCGTGGATGCACACGCCGCAGGGCTTCGAGCTGCGTGACGGCGTCGCCCACGCCACCGACTGGTGGGCGATCATCTTCAATCCCTCCATGCCCTATCGGTTCGCGCACATGCTGATCGCCTCCGGGCTGACGGTGGCGTTCCTGATGGCGGGCCTGTCGGCGTGGCGCCGTCTGCGCGGTGACCGATCGGCCGCAGTGATGACGGCACTGCGTACCGGGATCGTGATGGCGGCCGTGCTCGGGCCGACGCAGCTCGTCGTCGGCGATCTGCACGGGCTCAACACGCTCGAGCACCAGCCGGCCAAGGTCGCGGCGATGGAGGGCAACTGGCAGACGCGCGGGCATGTGCCGCTGCTGCTGTTCGCGATCCCCGACGAGGCCGCGCGCGAGAACCGCTTCGAGATTGCCATCCCCTCGGGCGCCAGCCTGATCCTCAAGCACGATTCCGCCGGCGTGGTGCCGGGGCTCAACGACTTCATCGACGAGCACCCGCCGGTCGCGCCGGTGTTCTTCGCGTTCCGGGTGATGGTCGGGATCGGCGTCATGATGATCGGGCTCGGGCTCACAGGGGCGTGGCTGCTGTGGCGCCGGCGCGATCTGCCGGGCTGGTACCTGCGCGCGCTGGTGCCCATGACCTTCGCCGGCTGGGTCGCCACGCTGGCCGGCTGGTACGTCACCGAGATCGGTCGGCAGCCCTGGCTGGTGCATGGCGTGCTGACCACCGCGGAGGCCGTCGGACCGGTGCCCGCCGGCAACGTGGCGCTGACGCTGGCGATGTATCTGCTGCTCTATGTGGGGCTGCTCGCGGCCTATGTCGTCACGCTGCATCGTCTGGCACGGAAGGGCGAGGGCGAGGCGGCGCGCAGGCCCGTGCCGCAGCCGGCGTGACGGACCCGAGGCCATGACACCGTTCCTGCCACCCGATCTGCTGCCGCTCGTGTTCGCCGGGCTGATGGCGTTCTCGGTGCTGCTGTACGTGGTCCTGGACGGATTTGACCTC
>NZ_JBHYDW010000252.1:0-3218 GCF_051860475.1 Elioraea sp.
TCTATCCTGTGCTGGCTAGGGCGGCCGGGCGTCTCACGTGGTGCGAAACACCGCCGGGTGCTTCCGTGGTGCTTCCGGCTTGGCGATCATGCCGGCGGAAGGTGGCGGTTAACCTAGAGATTTCAGCGCTTCGCCAGCACCGCGCCAAAGGTGATGGCGCAACTGATGAACGGGGCGGTCGAGCTCGCGCTGGCCACCGGACCGCTCCGCCTTGCCATAGCCGGATCCGGCCTGTCGGCGCCCGGACTGAAAGACATGCCGACACTGCGGCAAAGCATCCTGCGCTTGCCGGAGTTCGTGGCGTTGCGCCACGACGCCGGGTTCGGCGCGATCCACGTCTGCTTCCTTCATCACTTCGTGGTCGAGCCGGATCCACGGGGCGGAGGGCTCTCATACACGCAAGGATATGCCGACTATCCGTTCCTCTACACCCTGGAATACAAGGAAGAACGTCTGCATACCGGTGACCCGCGCTGGCTGGTGCTTCTGCACGAGTTCGGGCACGCACTGCTCGGCGACCGCCATGTCGACCATGACGGCAATCTGATGAGTGACAGGAAGAAGGCGCTGAACATCACGGATCAGCAACGCGCAAGGATCCTGCGGGTGGCGGGCCGAATTGCCTCAAGCGGCCGACGTGGCCTCTGGCACTAGGCCACGTCCGGCCGCACTCGCCCTGGCCCGATCTATCCCTGCGCCTGGGCCTCCGCGAGCGGGCGCCAGTCGCGGAAGAACGCCGTGCCGATCTCGCCCGCCGCCGCGATCAGCATCCGCTGCACCCAGTCGAGGAACTCGTGCAGCCCACTATTGATGATCTGGTCGATGGAGCGCTCCTCGAGCCCTGCGCGCAGCTCCTCCAGCCGCTCTGCCGGACCGCGCACGCGCAGGCCGTAGCGGTGGCGCAGCTGGTCGAGAGTCCACTCCGCCAGCCGTACACAGAGCAGCGTCGAGCGCGGGAAGGCGCCGTTCAGCAGCAGGAAGTCGGCGACGCTGTGCGGGGTGAGCCCGCGCGGATGCGCGCGCCGGAACGCATGGTAGCCGGCGGCGGCTCGCAGCAGCGCATGCCACTGCGAGAGGTCGAGCGCCGAGCCGATATCGGCGAGGCTCGGCAGCAGCAGGTGGTACTTGATGTCGAGCAGACGCGTGGTCTGGTCGGCGCGCTCGATCTGCCTCCCGAGCTGGAGGAAGAACCAGCCCTGGTCGCGGAAGAACGTGCCCTCGCTGATGCCGGTGTTGAGCTGCACCGCCTCCTTGATGCGCGCGCAGAGCCGTGACAGCTGGTCGGCGGCCGCCTCCTCCTCCGTCAGCGCCGCGATCCAGGCGTGGAACATGTTCAGCTGCTGCCACATCTCGGTCGAGATCAGCGGGCGCAGCGTGCGCGCGTTCTGCCGCGCCGTGGCGACGGCGGCGGGGATCGAGGTCGGGTTGTCGCGATCGAGCAGGTAGAACCGCCGGACCGCCTCGGGCGACGCCGCGCCGTAGCGCACCCGGAACGCCGCCTCGTCGGCGTTGATGCGCACCACGCTCTCCCAGGCCTGGGCCGCGCGGCCAGAGGTCTCGAAGGTCTGTGTCACGTCGATCATGCGCGCCATGTTCTCGACGCGCTCGAGATAGCGCGCCATCCAGAACAGGCTCTCGGCGTAGCGGGCGAGCAGGGGCTGCTTGGACATGGCGTTCACTCGTCCACCAGCACCCAGGTGTCCTTCGAGCCGCCGCCCTGCGACGAGTTCACCACCAGGCTGCCCGGCTTCAGCGCGACGCGCGACAGCCCGCCGGGCAACACCCAGGTGTCGCGCGCGGTGATCGCGTAGGGGCGGAGATCGAGGTGGCGCGGCCGCAGCCCGTCGGGCGTGAGGGTCGGGCCGACGGAAAGCCCGATCACCGGCTGGCTGATCCAGTTCGCCGGATCGGCGATCAGCTTGGCGCGTGCGGCCTCGAGTTCCGCACGCGTCGCGCGCGGGCCGATCGTGATGCCGTAGCCGCCCGATTCGCCGACCGGCTTCACGACCAGTTTCTCCAGATTCGCGAGCGTGTAGGCGAGCCCGTCCGCCTCGCGGCAGATCTGCGTCTCGACGTTCTGCAGGATGGGGTCTTCGGCGAGGTAGTAGCGGATGATGCGGGGCATATAGGCGTAGAGCGCCTTGTCGTCGGCGACCCCGGTGCCGACCGCGTTGGCGAGCGCGACATGGCCCTTGCGCCAGGCTGCGATCAGCCCCGGCACGCCGAGCATCGAGTCCGGGCGGAACACGGTCGGATCGAGGAAGGTGTCGTCGATCCGGCGATAGATCGCGTGCACCGGCGCGCAGCCCGTGGTGGTGCGCATGAACACGCGGTCGTTCTCGACCGTCAGGTCCGCACCCTCGACCAGCGGCACGCCCATCTCGCGCGCGAGGAACACGTGCTCGAAATAGGCGCTGTTGTAGATCCCCGGACTCAGCAGCACGACCTGCGGATCATCGACGCCCGGCGGCGCGATCTCGCACATCGCGCCCTGCAGCCGGATCCCGTAGCCGTCCACCGGTCGCAGCGCGATGCCGCGCATCAGATCGGGAAACGCACGCAGCATGGCGTGGCGGTTCTCGATCACATAGCTCACGCCCGAGGGCGTACGCGCATTGTCCTCGAGCACGCGGAAGGTGCCGTCGGTGTCGCGCACGATGTCGGTGCCGCAGATGTGCACGTAGGTGTTGAAGGGCACCGGGAAGCCCTGCATCTCAGGCCGGTAGTTCACGTTGCCGAGCACGAGGCCAGCGGGCACCACGCCGTCCTTCAGGATGCGCTGGGCGTTGTAGACGTCGTGCAGGAACAGGTTGAGCGCGGCGACGCGCTGCTTGACCCCGGCCTCGAGCGTGCGCCACTCGCCGGCGGTCAGCACGCGCGGGATCAGGTCGAACGGCAGGATGCGGTCGATCGCGGTCGCCTCGGAATAGACCGTGAAGGTGATGCCGAGATTGAACAGGTCGCGTTCGGCCGCGGCGGCGCGACGGCGGAGCTCCTCGACCGGCAGCGCGGCAAGCCGCGCGACGATGGTGGCCAGCGCGCCGGCGTCGCCATTGCGTGGCGTCGTCAGTTCGCAGAAGAACGGCCCCGCGTCATGCCCGGGCAGCGGCGGGCGCGCTGACGCCTCGTCGGGCCCCGAAGCCACGTGCATCTCCACGTCCATACGCGCCCCCCGCCATCTCGACGTGCAAGGCGTCTCTCCCTGGAACAATCCTAGG
>NZ_JBHYDW010000253.1:0-3079 GCF_051860475.1 Elioraea sp.
CACACGCTCGGCGGCGAGCCGCGCGCTCGGCTCCGGCAGCGGCAGACCGGGCGGACGCAGCCGCGGCGCCTCAAGATGCAGCGTCAGCCGCCGATAGGACTGGCGCGCCGCGACCAGCTGCTTCCACGCGCCGATCATCTGCTCCACCGGCGCCAGCGCCCGGCCCATGATGATCGAGGCCGCGATCATCGCCCCGGGCGTCAGCACCTGCTCCAGCACCAAGAGCGCGCCAAGCCCGAGCACGCCGATCTGCGCCCCCAGCCGGACGAACTTGGTGGCACCAAGCGCCCAGCTCGATCGGTCCGCCGCCATCTGCTGGTCGGGCGCAGCCCGCGCCACACCCTCCTGCCAGCGCCGGGCGACCGAGCCCATCATCCCCATCGAGTCGATCACCTCGGCGTTGCGGACGATGCTCTCCGCCCGCCGCTGGTTCTCGATCGCCGCGACGTTGGACCGGCGCAGCAGCGTGCCCGTGCGCCATTCGTTGGTGAGCGTGAGCAGGAACAGCGCCACCGCTGCGGCCGTCGCCAGCCAGCCCAACGTGTGGTGCAGCAGGAACACCACGCCGAGATAGATCGGCACCCACGGCACGTCGTAGAGCGTCGTCATCGCCGGACTGGCGACGAAGCCGCGGCACGCCGCGAGGTCGCGCATCGCCTCCATCCGATAAGGCCGGCCGCGCAGCTGCGCTTCCACCGCGCGCGCGAAGGCCTCAGGCCCGACCGTGCGTTCGATCCACGCCGCGCTGCGCGCCAGCACCTTGCCGCGCGCCACCTCGAGCAGCGCCATCGCCAGCACCGCACCGAGTGCGATCAGGGTGAGGAACAGCAGCGTGTCGGTGCTGCGCGAGGACAGCACGCGATCGAACACCTGCATCATGTAGATCGAGGTGCTCAGCATCAGCACGTTCACGAACAGGCTGAACACGCCGACGGTCGTGAACTGGCGGCGGCACACCGAAAGCGCCGTGCGCAGCGGGCTATCGGTCAGGGGGCCGCTGGGTGCCGAAGGCATGGTTCAGCCTCCGATCATCGCGCGCAGGGTGGCGAGCGCGCGGGCCGCGGCGTCGGCCAGCACGTCGCCATGGCCAGTAAGCCAGATCCCGAGCGCGCCGACAGCGGACGTGCCGAACGCGCAGGCAAGCGTCAGGCGGAGGAACCCGAGCGGTCGCGGCAGGCGGGCGAGATGCTGCCGTACCCCCTCCAGCCGCAGCTCCTCCATCCGGTTGTGCAGGTAGCGGTGGCTCCAGACCGCCAGCATCGCCTCCGCCTCATGCCGATGACGCTGCACCGCCTCGAGGCTCGGCGATTCGCCCTGCATTGCGCCTCGCCGCTCGGCCTCGCGCATCGCAAGCGCGTAGGCCAACAGCGTCGTCACCTCGTCATCCGGCGAGGCCGCCGCGAAGGCGCGAAGTTCAGCGGCCGGCACCGTTGCCCTGCCGGAGTCCGCCGATGCCATGGCTCCGTCCCGTTGGCTACTTGCCGGCTGCTTGGTCATGGTCGGCCGACTGTCGTTCCGATGGCGCTGCCGTGGCTGCGGGTCCCCGTGGACGCCGCTAACTCGCGGTTGCTCGCGCGCGCGCGAAGCCAAGGAGCGCGAGGGCAGCGAGCAGCAGCGAGGCGGAGGACGGCAGTGGGATCGCCTGCGCCGCCACCGCCGAGATCTCGATCGTCGCCAGTCCGGACAATGCCCCCGGCAACGACGCATCGCGCAGCAGCACCAGCGCATGATCGCCGAACAGCGCAGCTCCCTCGCCGAACAGATTGCCGAACAACAACCCGATCACTCCCGTGCCGACCTCGAACTCGAGCAGGTCGCCCACCAGGAAGAAGTCCAGGCCAGCGCTCACCGAGGAGGCGATCTCGAACACCGCCAGCGTCGCCACCGCGTTCGCTCCCAGCGTCCCGGGATCGAACAGACCGTCGATGTCCAGCAGACCGAACACCGCCTCCGCGCCTCCCGGCAGCGTCAGCGTATCGACCGCTCCGAAGATCACGCCGAACCCACCGGCGACGTCGAAATCGTAGTCCACCGTGCCAGTCAGCACCGGCGGCGCGGCCGTCAGTGTCAGCGGCGAGGCCGCCGAAGGCCCGGACCACGCCGCCAAGCCGAGCGCGGCACCCAACACCAAGGCCTTCACACCAGGAATTCTCATCGCGTCTTCTCCCCCTACTTCAGTTCCCAGTTCCACACATCCGAAGCTGTCACCCGATGAACGTCGACCACTCGTCGGTGAAGGTGAGCTGGCTGATTGCCGTCACGCCGAAGATCACCAGGGTATCGCCATCACTGCCGGCGAGCGTCAGCCGAAGCGCGTCGCCGGTCTGCCGAGCCGCAGCGATCTGGGCGCCGAACAGATCGATCCTGTCGACGCCCATCTCGTAGTCGCGGATATAGGCCATCTCCCGGATCCCGTTCGACGGCGTCTCGCCGAACACGAAGATGTCTTCGCCGGGGCCGCCATACATCTGCACGGTGCGCGCCGCGCCCATCAGCAGGATGTCCGGGCCATCCGTGCCGTGGAGCGTTCCGGCAGTCCCCTGAGCCGCGACCACGTTGCCTGGCGGCGGCGGGGGAGGAGGCTGACCGACGTCCAGCGTGACCGTGGCGCTGGCCTCGGCGCCAAAGCTGTCCCGGATGATGTAGGTGAAGCTGTCGATGCCGCTGAACCCGGCGGCCGGGCTGTAGGCGAAGTCGCCGTCGGCGAACACCGCGAGGCTGCCCGCGCCGAGATAGCTGAACGCCACCACCTCGATCGGATCGCCGTCCGGGTCGAAGTCGTTGGCCAGCAGGTTGAACGTGCCCAGCGTGATGCCGAAGCGGGCATCGAAACTGTCATCCACCGCCACAGGGGCACTATTCCCCGTGTACCGAATCTCGGTGTTGTCACCGGCAACCTCGACACGGAAGCGGTCGGGCTCGAACGCACCCCAAAGGCTGATCCGCATATTGATGAAGCCGTCGCCGTTCGTGTCGGCTTCCAGCATGTTCGACGTCATCGAGAAGCTCAGAGCGCTGAGCGCAAACTGCGCACCTTCCACGACAATCACATCCAACGCGCTGAAGTCGAGGATCTTGT
>NZ_JBHYDW010000254.1:0-3010 GCF_051860475.1 Elioraea sp.
GTGCGCGCCGTCGCCCACGCCGCTTCGTGCAAGGTCCTCGCGCGGGCGGTCGGCGCGCGCCTCGGCAAGTACGGTCTCGCCGTCCATCAGCGCGACCGTGACCCGCGCATCGGGCTCGGCGGCATCCCAGGCCCAGCCCAGGATGCGGTCGGCGGTGCGCGCCTCGACGAAGCCGAGGACGGAAGCGCGTTCGAGCTCGGCCGCGGCAGCGCTCATGCGACCATCCGCTTGGGCAACGACACGGTCTCGTCCACCATCTTGTGCGCCACGCCGTTCTCGTCCAGGAACAACCGCATCTCGCGCCAGCGCTGGTAGTAGGCGCGGTTGAAGCGCTCGAACAGGGACTGGTCCCAGTAGTCCTCGAGGCGGAACGGCTTGTCGCCGAACACGTCGAAGGACGGGATCGAGAGGGTCTCGGCGAACTCCACGGTGCGGCTGTCATAGGTGAAGTAGACCGAGGGCACGCGGTTGGCGAGCGCCATCAGGTTGCCGTGCAGGCGATAGCCGAGCACGAGGTCGCGCGCGGCGACGAACCGCTCGATCTCGGCGACCACGTCCGAGTAGTAGAGCCGGCTCGCGTAGAGCGCCTCCATCGGGTCGCCCTGGCCCTTCAGCCAGCCATGCTTGCGCAGATGCGCGATCGCCTCCTCGCGCTGCGCCGGCGTGCCCCAGAGCACCTTCTTCTCCTCGACCTCGCCTTGCGCCATCACGTGCAGATCAAACCGCTGCGCCAGATCGAGGATCGTGTTGCGCTGGAGGTCGAGATAGTGCCGCACATCCTTGGCGTAGTCCGCACCGACCTCGCGCCGTAGGGTGAACACCGCGGTCTTGACCTGATCGAGCGGTGGGAGGTCGATCCGGAGCATCGGGTCGTTGCCCCGGAACACGGTCGGGCAGCCGATGATCCGGGTGTTGCGGATGCCGAGCTGCCAGAGCACATCGGCCGTGTAGGTGCCGCGCACGCCCAGCGAAACCGAGCGGTCGGCGATCAGCGAGAGCACGCGCTTGGTCTCGTCGGAGAGCTCAAGCTTGCCCTTCACCGGTGCCTGCGCGCCGATCCCGAACGCGATCACCGGGATCTTCAGCCGCGACAGCACATGGGCCGCCTGCTCCCAGCGGATCTTCGGGTGGATGTAGTTCGAGCCGCGCAGGAAGGCATAGTCGAACTCGGCGTTGTAGCGGTCGATGTCCGCATCGGTCGGCGCACGGATGTTGAGATCGCGCAGCGTCGAGAACTGCAGCAGCTTGAGCGAACTGTCGAACACGAAGGCGTCGCCGATATTGTGGTAGTGGTTGATGCTCCGCTGGATGTCGGTGTGCTTGTACCAGCGGACGTTGTCGTGGTCGTAGACCTCGCCCGACGGGCTCATCACCAGGACGCGCTTCATGCTGGTCTCCCTGCTCCGATGCCGGTCCGCGCGGTTCTTGCCGTACGTCCCTGGCGCGCGCGCGCGGGCGGCCCAGGCTGATCCTGCTGTGTCGACGAAATGCCCTCGGCCGACGCGACCGACGCCGCCGGCAGATGGCCACGCTCGGCCATCGTCTCGGCGTACAGCGCGACGTGCGCGGATGCGCAGGCTCCGGCCGTGAGCGGTTCCGGGCATCCCGCCGAGAGCGTTTTCCAGAGTGCAGCGTCGCTCATCGCCTCGGTCAGCCGGTCCGCGAGATCCTCAGCGCTGCCGACGCGGAAATGCAGCCCGTCGACGCCGTGACGGACCTTCTCGGCCATGCCGCCGATGTCGCTGCAGATCACGGGGCGGCGATGGTGGAACGCCTCCTGGATCACAACGGGACTGTTCTCCCACCAGATCGACGGCATGACCACCCAGTCGATCTGCGCCATCAGCCGGGGCAGCTCGTCGGAGCGGTATGCGCCATAGAAGCGTGCGCGCCGTCCCGCCCGCGCCATCAGCGCCTCGAACCGGGTGCGGAACGCCTCGGGCTGGCTCTCGAGATTGCCGCCGAACACCGCGAGCGATGCGTCCTCGCCCCAGACCGTGTCCGGTACGCGCGTGATCGCGTCGAGGAGTACGTGCAGTCCCTTGAACTCCGTCACCTGGCCGAAGAAGCCGAAGCGTGCGCGCCGGCCGCCCTTCGGCAACGGCCGCGGCGGGACCGCTGGGGTGTCGGCAAGCCCGTTCTCGATCACGCTGAAGCGGGTCTCGGGCAGGCCCCAGGCGACGTAACGGTCGACCAGAAAGCGCGAGGGTGAGACGAAGCGGTCGGCAAGCTGGAGATGGTCCTTCAGGAACCACTCGCGCCGCCACACCGCATCGACGTTCCAGTCGGGATAGCACACCGCGCAGTCGACGGGATTGGCACGCAGGCACAACCGGTTGCGGTCGGTCTTCACCATCTGGCCGTGATTGAGGCAGATCGAGAGGTATTCGTGGAACGTCACCACGATGGCCGATTTCGGCAGCACGCGCCGGATGAGCGCCAGGAACTCCGCGCCGAAGCCGATCAGGTGGTGCAGATGCACGACATCAGGTGCGAGCTCACGCAGCCACTCGGCGATCGGGCCGTCGAGCTCGTCGAGCGCGCGCGACGAGATCCAGCGATGGTCGTAGGCGTCAAGATGCGCGAACACCTCGTTCGGGCCCTGGCGCAGGCTCATCAGTGGAGTCGCCTCGTGCCGGCGCAGCGGCGAGGCAGCGCGGGCGAGGTAGAACGCCTCGACCCCCGACTGGGCCTGGAGGCCGCGGAACAGCGCGTGCGAGGCGACCTCGGCGCCGCCGATCGAGAACGCCGGATGACCGTGCGAGACGATCAGCACGCGCATCAGGCGGCCTCCGTGACTGGTCCGGGGATCAGACGCTGGAGCGCGAGCGCATCCGCCAGCCGGGCGGCGTTGCGCCATGGCGCGCCGCGCTCGGCCGGCTCGGGTGCGACCACCGGGATCGAGGGGAGCGCGACGCAGCGTCCTCCGCGGGCGGCGAGCCGAAGGAAGAAGGCGAGTTCCTGCGCCGCTGCGGTGATCCCGAAGGCGCAGAACCCGCCCGCCTCGCGA
>NZ_JBHYDW010000255.1:0-2926 GCF_051860475.1 Elioraea sp.
GGTATTCGGTCGCGGTCTGGACCGTCTGAAAGAGGCCGACGAAGCGGAACCGCTCGACGGAGTTGAGCGCGCCGAGCGGCGAGGCGCCGCGGACGATCGAGCCGTCGAGCAGCAGGAAGGTCGCGCCGGTGGCGAATGCGCCGGCATCTTCGGTGCCACGGCGACCGCGCAGGAGGCGGCGGAGGGTGAAGCGCCCGCCGCCGAGCGGGGTCACCTCGGCGAATTGCACCAGCTCGACCCGGCCGTCCTCGGCGACCAGCGCGGCAAGATTGGCGCCGTTCAGTGCCTCAAGGTCGGTCGCGGCTTCGATGCGCTCGGCGCCGGTCTGCATCTGCACCGTGAGCAAGGTCGCATCGTCCCAGGTCCAGTAGGACGCCGGCACCGCCACCGCGCCGAGCACGGAGCCCCAGGCAGCCACGTCCAGCACCGCGCCGGCCGGCTCCCAGGCGGTGCCGTCGGCCGAGCGGAACACCTCAGCGCGGCGCCAGGTCTGCCCGCGCAGCCCGCCGGCGAGCAGATACGAACGCAGCGCCGTGCCGGCGAGATCGTCGGCGTCCGCGAGCAGCGGCAGGTTGAGCGCGAAGCCGCGCGTCGTGTAGGGCGCCGGCAGCGCATCGGGCACAAAACCGGCGCCACCATCGGCGACCGCGGCGACGGCATAGTCGCCGGGCGCCTCCTCGACGGCTTCCAGCGCCACGGTCCAGTCCGCGCCGAGCTGCGCTGAGATCAGCCGCACGCGGCTCTGCGCGCCGTCGCCGCGTACGAGGGTCGCCGGATCGGTCGGCTCCAGGCGGAGATGCTGCGCCGTGCCGGCGAAGGCGAAGCGGGTGCGCTCGCGCCATGCGGCCAGGATCAGCCGGCGCGCGATCGCCTTCGCCTCGGTCGCGGTGAGTACGAGCGGCAGATCGACGGTCGCCTCAGCCTCCGACGCCATGGTGGCGGAGGGCGCGCGCGGGCGCTGCCAGCGCTGCGTGCCGATCTCATAGGCACGCTCGGGGTCGATGTGGCGGACGCTGATCGCGCGAGGCAGCTCCGCATCCTGCGCGCGCTGCTCGTCGATCACGGGCGCGTCGCCCCGGCGGACGAGGTCCGCATGGGTCAACTTGGTCGCGATCGCGCCGCCGCGCTTGCGGAAGACCAGCACGTCATCGCGCTCGACCGCGTCGAAGGCGAAGGCCGTGGCGAGCGGCTCGATCGCCTGGCGCGCCGGCATGGGCCGGGCGACCACGAAGCCGCGCACGCTGTCGGTGAGGCCGGCGACGTTCACTTCCGCCGGCGCGAGCCCGGCGCGCGAACAGAGCACGGCGACGATCGAGGCGAGCGGCACGGTCTCGCTGCCCTGGCGCAGCATCAGCAACCGACGATAGGTGCCGGCGGTGCCGGCATAGAACGCTGCCTTGATGTCCGAGTCCCAGGCGAACGCGGCATTGGTGGGCATGGTCGATGTCCCGGCGGTCTGCACCGTCGCGCCAGTGCGGGTATCGAGCACGATGACCTGGTTCGCGCCGGTGCTGTGGATGGCCCAGGTGCCGCCGAAGACGCGCTTCGTGCCCGACCGCGCCGCGGAGAGGAAGCTCGGGACGTGTCGCTGCCAGGCGATGGACCCGTCCGCCCGCAGCTTGGCGATCGCGGTCTCGGCGGGCGAGTTCGGCGAGGCGGCCAGGATCAGGGCGTTGTCGTCGGGGTCGTAGTCCAAGGCGACCGCGGTGAGCGTGCCGGTGCCGGTCAGGCCGAGCGCGGCGTTGCTGTAGGTGGCGACCAGCGACGCGGTGACGCCGGCGATCTGCGGCCCGCCGGTCGCGCCGTAGGTCAGGGTGATGCGCCAGAGCTCGATGCCCCCGCTGGCGATCGGCGCGGCATACCAGACATCGGAGGCGCCCTCGCGCTCCTCGCCCGCCGCCAGCCAGCCATTCGCCGACGCCGCCATGATCCGCTCGTCGCCGGTGTCGGCGGAGCCGAACACGTAGGTCATGGTGTCGGCGTCGATGCAGTAGACCGCGGCCGGACTGCCCTGGGGCGGGACGAGGAAGAACCGCCGCCAGCCGAACGGCCCGAGCACCCGTGCGATCAGGCAGTCGCCGCGCAGCGGCACGCGGAAGCGGGTGCGGGTGGTGGTGAACGCCGAGGTCGTGGACTCGAACTGGCCAAGGAGGGCGCCAGTGTCGAGATCGTACTTGCGCAGCCAGACGTCGCCGGTCGGGCCGTGCACCACATAGACCTTGCCGTCCTGTGTGGCGATCGCGTGCGCGAACTGCGCCAGGCTCGGGCCGAAGGCGCGGCGCGCCTCCATGGTCAGCGTGTTCACCGAGGCGAGGAAGCGTTGCGTGCTGTCGGCAGGCTCGGTGCCGAGCAGCAGCACCGTCGCGCGCTCGAAGTCGGCAGCGTACAGCGTGCCGGAATAGGCCGCGGCGGCCGGCAGCGTGGTGGTGGTCTCGATCGTGGACTGCCCGCCCGCCGCGACCACCTCCGCGCTGACGGACGGGATGCGGTTGCCGAAGGTGTCGAGCGGCACGTCCTCGAACACGAGGTAGCAGAGGCCGCGATGCGCGACCGCGTTCTCGGCGCCGACCTGCGCCTCGATCAGCGGGTCGGGGAGCTGCGCCTCGTCGCCCGGATGGAAGCGCCAGCGCAGCCCGGGCACCTGCAACTGCAAGGAGCCGCCGGTGGCGTCGTAGACAAGCTTGTCGTCCATCCACAGGCGCAGCACGGCCGTCATCGGCCCGGCGCAGAGCGCGGAGGCCCAGGAGGCGAAGTAGCTGTAGGTGGTGACGCTCTGGCGCCGCCCGCCCTTGCCGGCGCGCACTCGACGGGTATTCGACTGCTCGCGGATGCCGGACGACCAGATGATGTTGCCGGCGACGCGGGCGGTGCCGAAGACCAGCGGGATGGCGGCGCCGTAGGTGCTGGTCTGCACCGCGAGGTCGCC
>NZ_JBHYDW010000256.1:0-2836 GCF_051860475.1 Elioraea sp.
TGGAGGCGGCCTTCGCCGCCATCGCCCAGGATGGCGCCCAAGGGCTCTCGGTGTTTGCAGACGGTTTCGCGCTGCAGAACCGCGCCGCGATCGCGCGCTTCGCCGCCGGCCAGCGTATCCCGCTCGTCTCCGGCTGGCGGGTCTTCGCCGAGGCCGGGGCGCTGCTCAGCTACGGGCCGCGCCTTGAGGACTCGTATCGTCGCCTTGCGCATTTCGTCGCGCGCATCCTGCGCGGCGCGAGTCCGGAGGGGATGCCCATCGAGCAGCCGCGCCATTTCGAACTGGTGGTGAACCAGCGCGCGGCCGCCGCCATCGGTCTCGATGTCCCCACCGCGCTGCTGGCGCGGGCCGACCTCGTGATCGAATGAACCGCCGCACCCTCTCGCTCGCGCAGCGGCTCACCCTCGCCTTCCTCGGCCTCGTGACCGCGGTGCTGCTGGTCAATGGCAGCATCAGCATGTGGTTCGCCTACCAGGAGGCGACCGCGGCGGCGGTGCGCGTCGAACAGGAGAAGGCCGACGGCGCCGCCGACCGCGTGGCGCAGTTCATCGCCGAGCTGGAACAGCAAATCGGCTGGACCACGCGCGCCGACTGGTCGCGGGTGCCGATGGAGCAGCGCCGCTACGACTTCATACGCCTCCTGCGCCAAGCGGCGGCGATCACCGAGCTGCTCTACCTGGACGGGGAGGGCCGGGAAAGGCTGCGCCTGTCGCGGCTGGAGCCGGACCTGATCGACGGCGGCACCGATCGCTCCGCCGATCCGCGCTTCCGTGGCGCGCGCGAGCATGCCGTCTGGTACGGGCCGGTCACCTTCCGCCGTGGCTCCGAGCCCTACATGACGGTGGCCATCGCCCATGCCGGACGCCAAGCGGGCGTGACGATCGCCGAGGTCAATCTCAAGCTGATCTGGGAGGTGATCACCGCAATCCGCGTGGGTGGCACGGGCTATGCCTTCGTCACCGACACGAGGGGTCGGCTGATCGCGCATCCCGACATGAGCCTGGTGCTGCGCGAGACGGACCTCTCCGCGCTGCCGCAGGTGGCGGGCGCCATCGCGGCAAGCGACGAAAGGGTGCGCACGGCGCGCGGCGTGGACGGGCGGTCGGTGCTCTCCGCCCATGCCGCGATTCCGCGCCTCGGCTGGATCGTGTTCGTCGAGCAGCCGACCGCCGAGGCGCTGGCACCCGTCTATGCGGCGGCCTACCAGACACTGGCGCTGCTGGCGCTCGGCGTCGTGCTGGCGCTGCTCGCCGGCGTGGTGCTGGCGCGGCGGCTTACCGGCCCGATCCGCGCGCTGCAGGCGGGCGCGGAACGGCTTGGCCAGGGGGACCTCGCGCAGCGCATTGCGGTCTCCTCCGCCGACGAGATCGGCACGCTTGCCCTGCGCTTCAACGAGATGGCAGCGCGCATCCAGGACGCGCAGGAAACGTTGGAGGCGAAGGTCGCCGACCGCACGCGCGAACTGGCGCAGTCGCTCGAGGATCTACGCGCGGCGCAGGACCGGCTGGTGCAGTCCGAGAAGCTCGCCTCGCTCGGCCAGCTCACCGCCGGCATCGCGCATGAGATCAAGAACCCGCTGAACTTCGTGAACAACTTCGCCGAACTGTCGGCGGAGCTGATCGCGGAACTGGGAGAGGCGATGGAACGCGCCGGCCCGGCGCTCGATGCCCCGCTGCGCGCGGAGGTCGAGGAGCTGTGCCAGATGCTGCGCGACAATTTGGGCAAGGTGGCCGCGCACGGCCGGCGCGCCGACAGCATCGTGCGAAACATGTTGGCGCATTCGCGCGACGGAAAGGGCGAACGCCGGCAGGTGGACCTCAACGCGCTCGTCGAGGAGACGCTCAACCTTGCCTGGCATGGCGCACGCGCGGAACGCCCAGGCTTCAACGTGACACTGGAGAAGCGGCTCGATCCCACGGCGGGGCAGCTCGACCTCTACCCGCAGGAGTTCACCCGGGTGCTGCTGAACTTGTTCGGCAACGCCTTCCACGCCGTGCAGCAGAAGGAGGGGCCGGGCTTCCAGCCGCATCTGCGCGTGCTGACCGAGGCGCGGCCCGGCGCCGTGATCATCCAGGTGCGCGACAACGGCACCGGCATCCCCGACGCGGTGCGCGGCCACATCTTCGAACCCTTCTTCACCACCAAGCCCGCGGGGCAGGGCACAGGCCTCGGCCTGTCGCTCTCGCACGACATCGTCGTGCAGCAGCATGGCGGCGAAATCGCGGTGGCGACGAAGCTGGGCGCCTGGACCGAGTTCACCATTACGCTGCCGCGCCGCGCCGCCGTCGCGGAGGGCGCGGCGTGATGCGGCGTCACCTTCTCCTCTCGTCCGCGCTTCTGCTTGCGCCACAGGCACGGGCGCAGCGGCGCCGGCAGGCCCGCATCGCACTCGTGCATCATTACCGGACGCTGGCGCAGTTGCAGCCCGAGGGGCACGAGCAGGCCCGGGCACTGCACGCCACGCTCGCCGCGGCGGGCTGGCGGGAGGGCGAGAACCTCACCATCACGCGCTGGACCGCGCTGGGCGATCCGACCCGCTTCGCCGCCCTCTGCGCCGAGGTGGTCGTCACCGCGCCCGACGTGATCCTTGTGAGCGGTGCTGAGCTGACGCGCGCCATGCTCGCGGCGACAAGACGGATCCCGCTCGTCTTGCTGACGCCCCGGCCGGTGGAGAACGGCCTGGCGGAGAGCCTGGCCCGGCCCGGCGGGAACCTGACGGGCGTCTCGGCCGATCCCGGCTTCCACCTGCTCGGCAAGCAGGTCGAGTTCCTGCGCGCCTTCCTGCCCGGCATGGAGCGGCTCGCCCTGATCGGCGACGGCACGCAGCACCTTCCCG
>NZ_JBHYDW010000257.1:0-2823 GCF_051860475.1 Elioraea sp.
AGGACGTGCCCGACCGCGTGACCGGTGGGCGCCCGGCCGCCACCAGCACCGGCAGGCCGACCCCCGGCGCGGCGAAGGCGATATGCGGCCCACGCCCGGCCTGGGCGAACACCCGCGCCTCGCGGTCCACCGCCGTCACCCCGGTCGCCCAGGAATGCGCAGCCGGGTAGCGCGGCGCGGCGCGCGGACCGTCATTGCCGGCCGCCGCCACCGCCGCCATCCCGCGCGCCGCCGCCGCCGCGCCAGCCTCCTCCACCACCGCATTGGCCGGTCCCGCGAACGGCATCGCGACCACGGTCACGCCCCGATCGGCGAGCAGGCCGATCGCGCTCGCGATGTCGAACGCATCGGCCACGTCGCCTTCGGGGCGATGATGGAACGCATCGACCGCCACGATCCGCGCCGCGGGCAGCAGCCCGGGGATCGGACCGCCCCCTGCCAGCAGCGTCGCGACCGCGGTGCCGTGCGCGGCAGTGGACGGCGCGCGATCGGGGCTGCGCAGCGTGATCGTGTCGATCCGTCCGCTCGCGCGGGCGAGCACCGGGTCGATCCGCGTGTCGATCAGCCCAACCTCCAGACCGCCGCCGCAGGCGCGGCCGTCGGGCCAGCCGACCAGGGCGAAGTGCGGCGATGGCACGCAGCTGCCGCCGGGGCACGCCGCGCGGGCCTGGCCCGTGCGGAAGAAATGGTTGAAGTCGACGGTCGCCGCGGGCGCGAGCGTCCGCAGCCGGTCGCGCGCGGCCGCGGTGCCAAGACCGGCCGGCGCGCGCAGCCGTGTCACCGCGCCACGCTCGGCGACGATGGTGAAGCCCTCGGCGACCGCCTGGGTACGCGCGGCGGCGTCGAGATCGCGCGCGACCAGCTCGCGGTCCTCGGCCTCGGGCGCCTCCGGCGGCGGCGGGGCGGGCAGCGGCAGCGCCCGCTGCGGCTGGGGCGGCCGGCCGAACAGCATCCCCATCAGGTCTCGCACGTCGCTCGGGAAGCCGCGGCCGGGGTTCGGCCCGAGATCAGGCCGGCCCGGACCGCGGTCGCCGCCGCCGCCGCGGCCGCCGGGTCCGCCCGGGGCCCCGCCGACCCCGGCGGGCGCGCCCGGGGCATCGGCGTCATCGGAGTCGTCGTCATCCGCGACCGCGGGCCCCGCCAGCGCAAGCGCGAGTGCACACACGGGCAGCAGCGCAATGCACCGTTGCAACGTCTCGATCGATCCGGCACGCATGCGCGTCCCTCCTCCAGGCCAGCCTAGCAGCGCGCGCACCGACGGGCCCATTGTCCGTTGCCCGACCGCCTTACACGGCAGCAGGATTGGGTTCCCATGGCTTCCGATTTCGCCCATGACCTCGTCGCCCTCCTGCCGCGGCTCCGGCGCTTCGCCCGGGCGCTCGCAGGATCGCCCGATCGTGCTGACGACCTCGTGCAGAGCGCGTGCGAGCGCGCGCTGCGGTCGCGTGACACATTCCAGCCAGGAACGCGTCTCGATGCATGGATGTTCCGCATCCTGCGCAACGTTTGGATCGATACGGCGCGCCGTTCGGGCGCCCGGGGCGGCGAGCATGCCGCACTCGACGAGGTGGCAGAGCAGTCGGGTTGGGAGGGGCGGGACGTGACGGAGGCGCGGCTGATGCTGGCCAGGACGCGCGAGGCGATCGCGGCGCTGCCGCCCGAGAGCCGGGAGGTGGTGGTCCTGATCTGCGTCGAGGAGCTCAGCTACCGCGAGGCGGCGGAGGTGCTGGACGTGCCGCTCGGCACGGTCATGAGCCGGCTCTCGCGGGCACGGGTGAAGCTCGCCAGGACGCTGGGCCATGTGCAGGACGAGGACGTGCCATGACGCCGCCTGCCGTCTCCGACGAGACCCTGACGGCGTTCGCCGACGGCGAACTCGACGCCGCCGAGGCGACCTCGGTGCGCGCGGCGGTGGCGGCCGATCCGGCGCTGGCCCGTCGGCTCGCCGCCCTGCGGGAAGCGCGCGCGGCCATCCGTGCGGCCTTCGCCGACGTCGCGAACGAGCCGGTGCCGACGGCCCTGATCGCGGCCGTGCTCGCCGCCGATGCGACTGACGCGCCGCCGCCGCGCGCGGCGAATGCGCCGGTCTGGCGGGCTGCGGCGATTGCGGCGACCGTGGCGCTGGTGGTCGGCGGGCTCGCCGGCGCGCTGCTCGTGCCCGGCCCGACGCGCGTCGCCGACCGGCTCGACCCGCTCGGTGCGGCCGCCCCCGTGCTGGCGGACGTGCTCGATCGCGCCGCGAGCGGCGAGGCGGTCGCCTTCGACGGCGGTACGGTGCGGCTGCTGGCGAGCTACCCGACGACGGCGGGGCCGTGCCGCGCCTTCATGGTTGACGGGCCGGCGGCGGTCTCGGGGCTCGCCTGCCGCGAGGACACGGCCTGGCGCATGCGGGTCGTGGTCGCGCGGCCACCCCCGGAGGCCGGGTTTGCGCCGGCGTTTGGAGAGGATCCGCTGGTGCGCGACCTGCTCGACCGGCTCGGCGCCGGCGCGCCGCTCGATCCGGCGTCGGAACGCTCCGCGATCGACCGCGCCTGGCGCTGAACGGAACGGAAAGGGGGACCGGGTCGGCCGATTGACCGGGTTGCGCCGTCGTGCTGGCATGCCACTGATGAACCAGCCCGCGAGCAGCGGCCGGCAGACGGCCTATGCCAGGATCCGGACCCTGATCCAGGGTGGCCAGCTGCTGCCGGACGAGCCGATCTCGGAGCGCCTGCTCGCCGAACGGCTCGGGCTCGGCCGGACGCCGGTCCGCGAGGCGCTCAAGAGCCTGGCGCACGAGGGATTGCTCGATGTGGTGCCGATGCGCGGCACGTTCCTGCGTCA
>NZ_JBHYDW010000258.1:0-2722 GCF_051860475.1 Elioraea sp.
CCCCCCCCCCCCGGGGGGGGGCGCGCGGGGGGGCCCCCCCGCCCCCCCCCCCGGGGGGGGGCGCCCCCGCCGGGGGGGGGGGGGGGGCCTTGCGGCCCCCCGCCACTACCTGAACCTCCTGAGCAGCGGCCTGACGTCCTCCGCCAGAATCTGCTCGGTGATCGGCCCGGCCATGCGCCAGCGCACGATGCCCTCGCGATCGATCAGATACGTCTCCGGAACGCCATACACCCCGAAATCCACCGCCACGCGGCCGGTGATGTCGAGCCCGATGCGCCGGAACGGATCGCCGTGCCGCCGCAGCCAGTCCACCGCGCCCGGATCCTTCTGCGTGCCCGTGTTGTAGTTGATGCCGAACACCGGCACACCCTCGGCCGCGAGCCGCATCAACTGCGGATGCTCCACCAGGCACGGCACGCACCAGGACGCGAAGAAGTTCACCAGCACCGGCCCCTCGCGCGCGGCCGCCGCGATGTCCGCCGACGACAACGCCGGCTTGTTCGACCCCGGCAACGCGCCGAGGTCGAAGCGCGGCACCTCGCGCCCCACCAGCGCCGAGGGCACGCCGCGCGGATCGAAACTGCCGCGCTGCATGCCCGACAGCATCGCCCAGAACCCGACAGCAGCCGCCAGCAGCACCAGCGCCGGCAACGCGAACAGCAGCCGCCGCGCCGTCATTCCGCCGCCACCGGCACGGCCGCCCGCCGCCGCGTCGGCACCCCCACACGCAGCCGCCGATCCGACAGGCTCACCACGCCGCCGAGCGCCATCAGCACCGCGCCGATCCAGATCCACGGCGCAAGCGGATTGAAGTGTAACCGCACCACCGTCGCGCCCTCCTCGGTGCTCTCGCCGATCACGCCGTAGAGGTCGGCGAAGCCCGAAGTCCGGATCGCGGCTTCCGTGGTGTTCATCCGCGCCACCGGATAGACGCGCCGCTGCGGCGTCAGCGCGCCGATCTCGCGCCCGTCGCGGATCACCACCAGCCGGCCCTCCGTGCCGGTCCAGTTCGGACCCGTGACGGACGAGGAGCCCTCGAAGCGGATCGTGTAGGCGGCGATCGTCGTGGTCTCGCCGGGCTTCAGCAGCGTGATGCGCTCGGGCGCGATGCCCTTGCCGGCGATCCCCGCGACACAGATCCCGACCGCGGCATGCGCGATGAGCCCGCCGATCGCTCCGCGCGGCAGCCCACGCAGCCGCCGCCACGACTCGCCGAACGGCGCGGCCCCGAGCTTGATCCGATCCGCGAGGTCGGTCGCCGCCGCCAGCACCACCCAGAGCGCGACCGCGAAGCCGAGCAGCGGCAACAGCGCCCGATCGACCGCGGCGATGTAGACGACCGCGAACACCGCCACGACCGCAAGCGCAAGCCGCAAGCGCGCAAGCGCCGCCCAGAGATCGGCGCGCTTCCACGGCAACAGCGGCCCGACCGCCATCGCGATCATCAGGGGCACGAACAGCGGGAAGGTCGTCGCGTTGAAGAAGGGTGGGCCGACCGTGATCTTCGCCCCCAGCACCAGGTCGGCGAACAGCGGATAGAGCGTGCCGACGAACACCACCGCGCAGAGCGTCGCGAACAGCAGATTGTTCAGCACCAGCGCGCCCTCGCGCGAGAGCGGCGCGAACACGCCCTGCGGGGTGAGCGCCGGCGCCCGCCAGGCGAACAGCGTGAGCGACCCGCCGACCGTCAGCGCGAGCAGGATCAGGATGAACACGCCGCGGTCGGGATCATTGGCGAAGGCGTGCACCGAGTTCAGGATGCCGGAGCGGACCAGGAACGTTCCGAGCAGGGACAGGGAGAAGGTCAGGATCGCGAGCAGGATGGTCCAGACCTTCAGCGCCTCGCGCTTCTCCACCACGATCGCGGAGTGCAGCAGCGCGGTCGCGAGCAGCCAGGGCATCAGCGAGGCGTTCTCGACCGGATCCCAGAACCAGAACCCGCCCCAGCCGAGCTCGTAATAGGCCCACCAGGAGCCGAGCGCGATGCCGAGCGTCAGCGCGCACCAGGCGGCGAGCGTCCAGGGCCGCACCCAGCGCCCCCAGGCGGCATCCACCCGGCCCTCGATCAGCGCGGCGCAGGCGAAGGCGAAGGCCACCGCGGTGCCGACATAGCCGAGATAGAGGAAGGGCGGATGGAAGGCGAGGCCGGGGTCCTGCAGCAGCGGGTTGAGGTCGGTGCCGTCGTCGGGGATCGGCCAGACCCGCTCGAACGGATTCGAGGTGAGGATGGTGAACAGCAGGAACCCGACCGAGATGAGCCCGAGCACGCCAAGCACGCGCGCGCGCAAAGTCGCGGGCAGGTTGGTGCCGAACCACGCGACCGCGGCGCTGCACAGGCCGAGGATCAGGATCCACAGCACCATCGAGCCCTCGTGGTTCCCCCAGGTGCCGGTGAGCTTGTAGAGCATCGGCTTCAGCGAGTGGCTGTTCTGCACTACGTTGGCGACCGAGAAGTCGCTCACCGCGTAGGACCACATCAGGCATCCGAACGAGAGCCCGACGAACGCTGCCCCGCCGATCGCGGTCGGCGGGCCGGCGGCGATCAGCAACGCGCCGCGCCGCTCCCCGAGCTGCGCCCCGGCGAGCGTCGTCACCGCCTGCGCCGCGGCGAGCAGCAGCGCCAGCACCAGCGCGAAATGGCCAAGTTCGGGGATCATCAGTTCGTCGCCGGCGCGGTGAGGGTGTTCCAGAGCGCCGCCGGCGGCGGCGGCTGGCCAGGCTG
>NZ_JBHYDW010000259.1:0-2660 GCF_051860475.1 Elioraea sp.
CGCATCTTCCAGTTCTGGAACGAGCAGCTCGGCCGGCTGGCGCTGGAATACCGGCTCGGCGAGGATCGGCCGCGCCTTGCTGCGATCTATGCGGCGCTGACGACGGCGTTCTATGACAGCTTCGTCGCCTGTTGGGATGCCAAGTACGCCTACTGGCACATCCGCCCGGCCCAGCTCGATCCGACGATCACGACGGTCGTGCCCGCTCCGTCGCATCCGAGCTTCCCCTCGGCGCATTCCTGCATGTCGACGGCCTCGGGGGCTCTGCTCGCCGCGCTCTTCCCGCCGGATGCGCCGGCGATGCTCGAGTTCGTGCGCCAGGTGGGCGAGTCGCGGGTCGCGGCGGGGATTCACTTCCGCTACGACATCACGGCCTCGGAGGAGATCGGGCGTCGCGTCGCGGCGCTGACGCTCGCGAAGCTGAAGCCCGCGCTCGACTGACCTGACTCTCGGACGCCGCTTCGTTGCGCGTCCCCGCGGTGCCGAGCCGCGGGGACGTCGCGTTCGGGGTCAGCGCGGCAGACCCGCGCGTCCGAGCCCGTCCACGACCCGCTCGACGGTCGCGGGATCCAGGAGTAGCGACCGTTCCACCTGCGTCAGCGTGATGTCGGGCAGCGCATGGCGGAGCGCGGTGACCGATCGTCGCGCTGCCTCGGTCGAGCCGGCAAGGAGCGCAGCCGGTGCGAGAATCCGGTTCACCCACGCCAGGGTCGGCCGGAGGTCCAGCGCGCGGTTGAAGGCGCGCGCCGAGCGCGCGCCGTCATGCGCCATGAACCGGGCGATGCCGATGCCGATCAGCGAAAGACTGACGTTCCTGCCTGTCGGCCAGGTCCGCAAGACCCGCCGGAACATCGCGAGTGCGCCCGAACCGTCGCCCCGATAGATCCGAACCCAGGCGAGCCGCCGCTGCGCGTCGGCCAGCGACGGGTCGAGTGCGATCGCGCGCGTCGCGAGGCGTTCCGCCTCGTCCAGTTGGCCTGTAAGCGACATCACCGCCGCCGCATGCGTCAGCACTTCCGGATCATCAGGCGCGAGCGCAATCGCCTGCATGGCGTGGACGAGAGCCTGCTCCCGTTCGCCAGCGGGATCCCGCAAAGCACAGTGATTGGCCCCCTGTGCTCGGCACCATCCGGCCAGCGCGTGACCAAGCGCGTGGGCCGGATCGCGGTGCAGCGCTTCCTCCAGGAAGTCGAGCGCCATCATCTCGGCACTTCGTTCGAGTGAGAGCGCGGCAGGGCGGGCGCGCCGCACCAGCGTGTCGGCGTCGGCGCGCTGGCGGGGGACGCGGCGCGCTTCCTCCAACTCCGCGTGTTCGATCGCATCGCGGATCCCGGCCACGGCCCGGCAGGTCCAGGCGCGCGATCCGGGGCGCGTGCAGGCGATCCGCTCGATCCGGACGACGGTTCCGCGCGACGGCTGGACCAGCGTGATCACGATCGAGGCGCGGTCGAGGCGTGCCTCGATCCGGTACGCCGCGCGAGGCACCATGGATGCGGTCTCGCGGAGGCGGAGCGCGAGGCCAGGTGCGGCGCACAGTGCCGCGGCCAGGGCTTCGGTGGCGCGCGCGGCGCGCGCCGCGTCGCCGGGCGTGGCGGCTTCGACGGGGCAAAGCTCGATCAAGGTCGCGGCCGTGGCCGGGCATGTCCGCGGCATCCCGGCGCTCCGCAGCGTCTCGGACGGCAACTCCCCGAACAGGGTTGCGTAGGCCGCGGCGAACCGTCCGGCATGAGCGAAGCCGTGCTCAAGCGCGGCGGCGATCACCGATCGTGCAGTGCCGGACGCCAGCGCGTCGCGGGCACCGGCGAGTCGCCGTCGCCGTGCCAGTTCGCCCGGCGTGACGCCCAGTACGGCGACGAACTGCCGCCCCAGCGTCCGACCCGACACCCCGGCGATCGCCGCGAGCGCGCCGGTGTCGGGCGTGGCCGAGGGGTCCGCATCGAGGGCGGCGTGGAGCGCGGCGAGGGCGCGACGCAGCGGCTCGCGAGCATGAAGGCTCGTCGATCCGTCCATCCTTGAACCAACATGCTCCGCCATGGAGCGGGTCCTCGCCCGGCGCGGCGACACTAGCACGACAGCGATGTCGGAATCCGGACTTTGTGACGCTGGAGGGACGGAGGGCGCTGCCGTCCGGCGCCAGCATGATCGCCACACTTCTGGAGGGAGCGATCGACATGAGACCCATGAGGCTTCTGGCAGCCGCGCTGCTGGCGACGGCTACGATCCAATCCGCGTCCGCCGGTCACCTCGGCGGCGGTGGGGAGACCTTCCTGCCCACCTTCCTGATCTCCGGACCCGACGCAATCGTGGTCCCGCCCCCGCCGGGCCCGGCGGAAACCCGGGCGGAGCTGGCCGCGCTGGGGGCGGAGGCAGAGTCCGTCCCCGCAGATCTCCTGATGCGGCTGCGCCGTTGGGAGACAGGCGGGCCGGTCCATCGCTGGAACGAGGCGGCCGTCACGGCGCTCGTGGATCGGCACACCACGGCCGGCGCGGCGGCGCGGGTGCTCGCGCTGCTGCACGTGACCCTCCACGACGTCGGCGTCGTCGTCAGGGCGGCGCAGTTGGCCCATGAGCGGGGCCCGCCGGCGGCCCATGATCCCGGTCTGGCGCGCGTCCCGGGCCGGTTCCCCCGAACATCCTACCCTTCGGAGACGGCGGCGATC
>NZ_JBHYDW010000260.1:0-2623 GCF_051860475.1 Elioraea sp.
TTGCCGGCGACGCGGGCGGTGCCGAAGACCAGCGGGATGGCGGCGCCGTAGGTGCTGGTCTGCACCGCGAGGTCGCCCAGCCGCGGGCCGGTGATCGCCGGCGGCTTCGGCCCGAAGAGCATGGTGCCGGCGAGCCCGCCGAGCGCCCAGCCGACCGAGACGCCGAGGCTGGCCGCCCCGAGTGCGCCGCCGATCGCGCCGCCGAGCGCCGCCCCGCCGGCGGCAAGGGCGAGGACGGCCATCAGCGGGCGCCCATCGCGCTTGCGCGATGGGGACCCGGGCCGCTCCGCAGCCGGAACGCGCCGGTGAGTGTCCCGGCGTCGATCGTCGCGAGCGGTTCCTCGACGACACGCCGGCGCGGCGCATAGGCGTGGATCACGCTCGCCACGCGGTATGCGGGATGCGCACCGAGCACACCGAGATGGCCGGCGTAGAGGCCGAGATTGAACACCAGCACGTCGCCGGCGTGCGCCTCAGCGAGCGGTACTTCGTCGAGCGCGGCAGCGAGCCCGGCGCGCAGACGGTGCGAGGACGGCTCGCGCGCATAGGGTGCGGGATCGTCTGTGGCGATGCCGCAGTCGCGCGCGGCGAGCAGCACCAGGCCGATGCAGTCGAGCCCTGCGCGCGCGCGCCCGAGATGGCGCCACGGCACACCGATATACCTCCGCGCGGCCTGATCGAGCGTCACACCCCGACCCCGATGATGCCCTTGTCCCCGGGGATGTGCGGCTCGCCGCGGAAGTTGAGCCGGTTGGCGAACTTGTCCCGGCAGGTCGCGAGGCGCTTGTCGCAGCCGGGCTGGACGCGCAGCACGTCGCCGGCGATGGCCGGGAACGGCAGCGGCAGGAACAGCGCCAGCGTGCGGCTCGCCTGCGTCCAGGTGAGCACGTCGCGTGCCACGCCAGCGTTCAGCCCGGTCTCGAACACCGCCACGCCGTGCTCGAACCAGCCGTCAGGCCGGCCGGGCGCGGTGCCGGTGTTCGCGATCACGACCGTGCTCAGGTCCGGCGCGCTCTCGACGGTCGCCGGCAAGGTCCAGGCCATGCGTGCGGTCCAGATTACCGTGCCATCCGTTGTGGTCGCGTCGATCGCCGTGTTGAACACCGGCGGGGTGGACGCGGACGTGCCCGCGGTTGTGCACTCGTAGATGCGCTCCTGCTCGCGATACGTTCCCACCGCGAGTGGGTCGGTCTCGACGCGCACGAACTCGCCGAGCGCGTAGGCCGTGCTGTCCTGCCGCAGCGGCGGGCGCAGCGGCACGCGGCAGCGCGCGTCGCCCAGGTCGGCGCGGCATTCCGGCGTGTAGAGCTCGCCCACGGTCACGTTGAGCGCCTGGGCGAGCCCACGGAGCTCGGCGCGGAACGTGCCGTCGTCGCGCGCGATCACCTCGCCGAGCCGGCCCTTGCGCAGCCGCAGCGCCCCCTGCGCCGGATCGGACCAGTTGACCAGGAAGATGCGCACCTCGGCGCCATCCCACAGCCCGGCGCGCAGCGACGCGGCGTCGATCTCCGCGGCATCGAGGATGCCGTCGACCTCGGTCTCGTCCACGCTCAGGTCGGCGCGCGCGGCGATCGCGGCGCGCCGGTAGCCGGTCTTGGCCCGGTAGATGACGCTCTCGAATTGAAGGTCCGCATCGTGGTCGGTGAAACCGAACACAACGCCGTCGCGACGCTCGACGCGCCAGCAGGTCGCGAGCGTCGTCAGCCGCTCGCCGAGATGCGCAGCCAGGCCGGAGGAGACAGACTTCACAGCCGCACCTCGATCACGGGGATCTCCGCCCACTGGCCCTGAAAGAAGGTCTCCAAGGTGAGCCCCAGCTCGTCCGCATCGAAGCGCGCGGGGACGTCGAACTCGCACGCTGCTTCCACCGGCATCCCCACCGGCGAGCGGATGCCGGTGCCGAGCGTGATCACGCCCGTGGTGAGGTTCACCTGGAACTGGCTCGCGCCCGTGCCCTCGCTGCGCTCGACGCCGTCGACCCAGCAGCGCACCGTGCCGGCGACAGGAAGCTGGATCGTGCGCACCTGGCTCGTCGGGCCGGACGCGTAGCTGCGCGCGATCTGGAACGTGGCCGTCGTGCCGTCCGTGGTGCCGATCTGCTGCCGCGGCATCTGGAAGTCCGACCAGTCCTTGAAGCGGAAGGCGAAGGCCCGGCCGCGGCGGGCGCGGAAGAAGGCGATCAGCGCGGCGAGGTCGTCGCGCGTCTTGAGCCCGCTGCCGACGTTCCAGCGCCCGCGCGCCTGCGCCCAGTTCTGGTTGCGCCGCTCGTGCCCGCCGGCCGTCGTCACGATGTTCGTCGACCACAGCGGCCCGCCGGTGGCGCCGAGCGCGATCCGCTCGGGGAAGCGCACATCATGGAACGCCATCAGAGGCTCCGCTGTGCGCGCTGAAGGCCGCGCGCCATCGCCGCGGTGATCTGCGCCTGCGACGCGCGGAAGCTGTCGGCGTCGGCGGCACTGATGTTCATGATGACGGTGGCACCGCCGAGCGCACGCTGCGCGTCACGGCGCGGCACGACCACTTCGCCGCGCTGAAGGATCGCGGGATACTCGTCCGGCCGGAACCAGCCGTTGTGCAGCCGCGGCGCGCCGGCGAAGGCGAGCGCGGGCACGCGACGGTGCGG
>NZ_JBHYDW010000261.1:0-2565 GCF_051860475.1 Elioraea sp.
CCCAGCTCATGTCCGCCGGCGGCTCGAGCTCCTCGTAGGTGCGCGGACAGGTGGTACAGAGCAGGTTGCAGCGGTTGGTGGTCTCCAGATAGAGGCAGACCGGCGGCCGCGCCGCCACCGGCGCGTGCGTCTCCGCCACCGCCTCGTGGTAGCGCCGCGGATCGATGCGCGGCGCGGTCGCGAGTTCGCTCATCGGGATCGCTCCTCCACGGGTCGTGGCGCGGCCGCTGCCCGGGGCAGAAGATGCACGGCGAGGCCGGCGAGCAGCACCAGGTTGAAAAGGGTCTCGCGCGCCACGAAGCCGAGCTCGGGTACATCGGGCGCGACGTCGTACAGCACCACCCCGGCGAGTGTCGCCGCCCAGGCGCTCGGGTGGCCGAACAGCACCGCGAAGGGCAGAACCAGCAGCCAGTACCAGGGCAGGTTGGGCGAGAGCAGGAACAGGAACGCGAACATCAGCCAGTAGAGGCGCTTCAGCGTTGCCTCGGCGCCCGCCTCGCGCCGGAACGCGACGGCAAGCATGAGCCCGGCCAGCAGCGCTCCCGCGACGCCGAGGTAGAGCGGATGCGACCAGGCGTTCGGGCCGATCGCGACGTCGATCATGCGGGTGATCCAGAACGCCCAGCCGGTGGTGATCCCTTCCTCGGCGAGATAGCCCCCGAGGAAGCCGAACACGCCGCTGCCGACCGAGAGATAGGGCAGGTAGAGCAGCCCGACCGTGGCCACCGCGGCGGCCGGAGCGCGCCAGTCCCACGGTCGCCAAACGGCGGGGAGTGCCAGCACGGCGAACGGCTTGCACAACGCCGCGACCGCGATCACGGCCGCGCCGGCGGCGCGTCGGCCGCGCACAAGCGCGAGCCAGAGGCCGAACAGCATTGCCGCCAGCATCGCCCCGTCGATATGTGCATTGCCCGCGATCTCCCACAGCGCCAGCGGATGCCACGCATAGGCGACCACGCGGGTGACGGGCATGCGGAGATGCCGCAGCAGCGCGATCAGCGCGGCCACCGTGACCGCCTCGGCCGCGACCAGCACGAGCTTCATCGCCACCACGCTGTCGCCGAGCACGGCCGCCAGCAGGAACAGCATCTGCGCCGCGGGCGGATAGATCGTCACCGCATAGTCGGCGCGGTTGATGTTCGGCCAGACCGCCGCGTCGCGCAGGTGGGCGAGCTCGGGTGCCACCGGCAGGTGGCGGTAGGGATTGATCCCGGCCGCCTGCACCCGCCCGTCCCAGATGTAGCGGAAGACGTCGGTCGAGAGCGTCGGCGGGGTGAATACCAGCACCAGCCGCGCGAGCACGGCGACGCCGAGGATGATCGCGAGCGCCCGCCGCTCCTCCACCGCCGCGGCGAGCCGGATCGCCACCAGGCTGAGCACACCCTGCGCCACGAACAGCGCCATAAACGGGTGATCGCCGAGCTGCGGGTGGATCTGCGTGCCGATCAGCGTGGCCGCGATCAGCCCCAGCCCGGCGAGCGCCAGCCGCAGCGGCGCGCCGGCGCCGGTGCCGCGGTCCGGATGCCGGGGCTCGGCCATCAATCCGCCGCGGTCGCCACCGGCGCCCGGCGGCTGGCGAGGAAGGCCCGGGTATGCCGGGCAGGTCCGCCGATCAGCCCCGGCTCAGCGAACGGCAGGGGGCGCCCGGCCAGCTCGTCCTCGAGCAGGGCGAAGGTCGCGGCATCGTCGACGTCGTACCAGGGCGGCAGCAGCACCACCTCAAGGCCGATCTCGGCCGCACGCGCCAGCGTCGCCGTCAGCACCGCCTCGGTGCTCCAGGGGATGTCCTCGAACAGCCGCCGGTGCGGCCGCTTCAGCCCGACCAGATAGTACCCGCCGTCGCATGCCGGGCCGAACACCGCACGCTCGCCCGGCGCACGCAGGGCGGCGACCGCGGCGGCGATCAGCAGCGGCGGCAGCGTCGGGCTGTCGGCGTTGACGATCACCGCGCAGTCGTGCCCGCGGGCGAGGAATGCGGAGATCGCGCCGTCCAGAACCACGCCCAGCGTGCCGTCCTGCCAGGCGAGCAGTCCCCAGCCCGGCGGCAGCAGCGGGCGGAGGACGTCCTCGCTGCCCACCGGTGCATAGACAGCGTAGCCGTGTCGCCCGATGGCCTCCGGCACCGCCTCGACCGCTGCGGCGACGTCGCGGATGAAACAGGCCGACAGGACCGCCGTGCCGTCAGGGCCGAACAGCGGCTGCAGCCGCGTCTTGCCGCGCCCCGGCAGCGGCGTCTTGCAGATGATCGCGATGGCCGAGCCCGCCGCCATGCCAGAACCCCCCGTTTGTCGGATGGTTCGCCCTGGGTTTGCCGAAGGTTGCACCCCGGCTCCGAGAAATCCGTCCACGTCGAACACATGACCTGGCTCTTCCTCTCTTCGGGTTTGCTGTTGCGGTCAGCCACCGGTCCCCCGTTGCGCCGTCTCGACGCTCAATCCGGCCGCCTTCCGCTCGGGGAAGTCCCTTTCCAGCCACCGCGCCCGGAAGACGCGGCGTCGCAGCGCATCGATCGCCTCGAAGGAGAGAACGCAGCAAGGGCCGCGGCAATAGGCGATCACCTCGCGG
>NZ_JBHYDW010000262.1:0-2376 GCF_051860475.1 Elioraea sp.
GTCAGGTCGAACGGCGGCGTGAACAGCAGCGCCAGCCGATCCCGCGGGCGGATCAGCTCGCGTTCGACCGCCGCCATGGCTCGGGCGGCGCGCCCTGGGTCAGCCGCGCCCGAGAGTACCGCCCACGATTGCGCGATAGAATCGATCCGGCACTCCTCGCTCGCCGCCGACCCGAGCGGCGTGCCGTCGTCGAAGTAGCCGCGCCGGTACCATTCGCCGTCCCATGCCTCGCGCTCCAGCGCGGCCTGCAGAACCAGGGCATGGGTGCGCCATGCGTCCGCGCGCAGCCGCTCGCCGCGCGCTTCGGCGACCGGTGCGAACGCAGTCAGGGTCGCGTGAAGGAGCCAACCCAGCCAGACGCTCTCGCCGTCCCCCAGTTCGCCGACGCGGTTCATGCCGTCGTTCCAGTCGCCCGTGCCGATCAGCGGCAGCCCGTGGCCACCAAGTGCCAGGCTGCAGTCGAGACCACGCGCACAGTGCTCGAACAGAGGCCCGGTCTCGTCCGATACCGTCGGTTGAAAGAAGCTCTCATGCTCATCAGCCGCGAGCCACTGGCCTTCGATGAAAGGAACCTGCTCGTCCAGAACGGCGGCATCTCCCGTCACATCGACGTAATGCGCTGCGGCGTAGGCGAGCCAGACCCGGTCGTCGGAGATCCGCGTGCGCACGCCCTGACCGGAATGCGGCAGCCACCAGTGCTGGACGTCACCCTCGACGAACTGCCGCGACGCTGCCCGGAGCAGATGCTCGCGCGTCAGCGACGGGCGCACGGAGGCGAGCGCCATGCCATCCTGAAGCTGGTCGCGGAACCCGTAGGCACCGCTCGCCTGGTAGAAGGCCGAGCGGGCCCAGACACGGCATGCCAGCGTCTGGTACAGGAGCCAGCCGTTCAGCATGATGTCCATCGCCCGGTCCGGCGTACGCACCTGGACCGCGCCGAGCACCTCGTCCCAGTGCCGGTCGACCGCTTGGCGAACGCCGTCGAGATCGGCGGTCCGGTAACGCTCGACCAGGGTGCGCGCGGCGTCCGCATCGGCGGCGTCGCCGAGAAGCATCACCACTTCGACGCTCCCGTTCGGGGGCAACTCCACCGTGGTGCGTAGCGCGGCACAGGGATCGAGACCGGCGCCGACGGACTTGGAGAGGGGCGCGCCGCCAGCGAGCGCCGCCGGGCTTGCCAGCGTTCCGTTCCGGCCGATGAATTCCTGCCGATCGCCCGTCCAGTCCGTCTGACGCCCGGCGAGATCGGCGAAAGCGACCCGCGAGGCGAAGGCCTGGCTCCATGGATTGCGCGCGAACATCGCACCGGTTTCGCCATCGATCTCGGTCGTCACGAACGGTGACGAGGCGGACCGCGACTGGCCGAGGACCCAGTCCGCATAGGCGATCACCGACACGCGCCGGGACCGGCCCGAGACGTTGCGGAGGGTAAGGCGGGAAATCTTGATGGGATCGGCGATCGGCACGTACTGGAGCAGATCACTCGCAATGCCGTACTCGATGTGCTGGAAGCGGCTGTAGCCGCGCCCGTGACGGGCGAAAAAGGTTGCCTGATCGTTGCGGCATGGCAGCGCGGTGGGGCTCCACAGCGCACCGGTGTCCGTATCCCGCAGATAGAAGGCCTCGCCCGGACGATCGGTCGCAGGGTCGTTCGACCAGGGCGTGAGCTGGTGCTCGCGGCTGTTGACCGACCAAGTGTAGCCGCTGCCCTCGGCCGAGACGTGAAAGCCGAAGCCAGAGTTGGCGACGACGTTGATCCAGGGTGCGGGCGTTGACTGGCCGGGACCGAGCACCGTCACGTACTCGCGCCCGCCTTCGGCAAAGCCGCCGAGTCCGTTGAAGAACTCGAGCGCCGGCAGCGATGGCACGCCCCGCGTGCCCGCCGCGGCAGTTTGGGGCCTGCGGGTGCGGCCTCGATGCGCATTCGGAGCCGCCGCACGATCGAGCTGATCGGCAAGCCGCCCGCGCCGTCCGATCAGCACGACCCGCGCTGCCGACGCCAGCAGGGCCCGCGTCTCCGCGGCGATCAGATCTGCCCGCACCACGAAGACACGGCCGGGCTGCGCATCCGCGGCGGGCTGGGTCCGTGCCTCGCTCGTGCGGGCTAATGTCTCGAGGCCGATCTGGAGGTCCTGGACATAGGAGGATGTCCGCTCGTTCAGAATCACAAGATCGACGGCGAGCTGCTTCATCCGCCAGTAGGCGTGCGCACGCACGAGCTGCCGGGCGACGTCGATGTTCTCGATGTCATGCATGCGCAGAAGCACGATCGGCAGATCCCCGGAGATGCCGAGCGCCCAGAGTCCCGGCTGCGCTCCGCCGCCGCGCCGGATCGCCTCCGAGGGCGGCCGCAGGGTCGGGGCAGGGTAGAGCACA
>NZ_JBHYDW010000263.1:0-2364 GCF_051860475.1 Elioraea sp.
GGCGCGGAGCTCTCGCTCGGCTTCGCGCTGAACGGCCTGGTCGCGCGCGACCGCATCCTGCGCAAGGAGGGCCTGCGGGCGGGCGACGCGCTGATCCTGACCAAGCCGATCGGCACCGGCACATTGCTGGCGGGGCAGATGCGTGGGCTGGCACGCGCGCGCTGGGTCGAGGCCGCGCTCGCGCATATGTGCGTCCCGAACCGCCGCGCCGGCGCGATCCTCGCCGCGCATGGCGCGCGCGCCGCGACCGACGTCACCGGTTTCGGCCTGCTCGGCCACCTGGTCGAAATGACGCGCGCGAGCGCGGTCGACGCAAAGCTGGTGCTGGAGCGCATCCCGCTGCTCGATGGCGCGCGCGAGACGGTGGCGCACGGCGTGTTCTCCTCGCTTCAGCCGCAGAACGTGCGCCTGCGCCGGGCCGTGCGCGACCTCGCCGCGGCGCAGGCGCTGCCGCTCTATCCGCTGCTGTTCGACCCGCAGACAGCGGGCGGGTTGCTTGCCGGCGTGCCGGCTGAGCGCGCCGAGGCGTGCCTCGCCGCGCTGCATGCCGCAGGCTATGTCCACGCGGCGGTGATCGGCCGGGTCGAGCCGCGTTCCGACGCACTCGAGCCGATCGTGCTGCACGAGCAGGGCAACCCGCTGGCCGACCGCACGGTGCCCGAGGCCACCGATGTCCGGAGCGTTGCCGAGCCTGCACGGAGCGTCTGACGCCGTGTCCAGGCCGCTGCGCAGTCCCGCCGAGACCGCGCCTACGCCGCTGCTCGCGGCGAAGCGCTACGACGCGCCGTCGGTGTTCCGCCCCGAGGCGCTGCTGCGCGAGGCGCGACGCCAGCGCAACGTCCCGCACGCGTCCGTGCCGGCGATCTGCCTGCTCGACCCGGACGGCGATATCGTGCGCTCCCTGACACGACGCGGCGTGGCCCGGCGCCACGAGGGCTGGGCCTGCTACCACTCCGAGATGGTGGCCTTCGAGCTGGCCGGCGTCGGCCCCGTTGGCGCGGTCGGCTGCGCCGTGGGCGCGCCCTACGCTGTGCTGGTGGCCGAGCAGGCCTTCGTCTCCGGCTGCCGGCTGCTGGTCAGCATCACCTCTTCGGGTCGGATCGCCGAGGATCTGCCGGCACCGCCCCATTTCGTGCTGATCCGGCGCGCGCTGCGCGACGAGGGCACGAGCCACCACTACCTGCCGCCCTCGACCTTCGCCGAGGCGCCGCTGCCCGATCTGCTCGATCGGATCGCCGCACGGCTCCGCGCAGAAGCGCCCGACATGATCCTGCGTGAGGGGACGACCTGGACCACCGATGCACCGTTCCGCGAGACCGAGACGGCGATCACGGCGGCGCGCGCGCAGGGCTGTCTCGCGGTGGAGATGGAGGCGGCTGCACTCTATGCCTTCGCCGCCGCCTTTGCACGGCCGGTGGTGTGCTTCGCGCACGTAACCAACGCGATGGGCCGCATCGAAGGGGATTTCGAGAAGGGCGAGGCCGAAGGCTCGGCGGCGGCGCTGCGGGTGCTCGCGGCGACGGCGCGCGCCTTCCGCGATGATCGCTCGGCGGCCCTGGCCCAGCGGCAGGAGTGAGGCAATGCGCACCAACCCATTCTACGACGTCTGGCTGTTCCTGATCGGCGCTCAGCCGGACCAGGTGGGTCTCGGCTTCGGGCGCTGGATCGTCACGGTCCTGTTCCTCGGCCTGCTCGCCGGCTCGATCGCGATCGCGGTGCGCGAGTGGCGCGCCGACCCGGCGCAGCGCACGGCGGCGCACGCGGTCACCTGGCTGTTCCGCATGATGATGGGGGCGATGTGGTTCCAGGGCGCGCTCTGGAAGCTGCCGCTGCCGCGCTCGCCCGGCTTCTTCCATTGGACCGAGCAGCTCGCCGAACACGCCGCCTTCGAGTTCCACCGCGCGATCGTCCGCGACGTCATGCTGCCCTGGCTGCCGCTGTTCCAGGCACCGGTATTCCTGGCCGAACTCTTCATGGGAGTCACGCTGATGCTCGGCGTCGCGGTGCGGCTCTCCTCCGCCGTCGGCATCCTGTTCGTCCTGCATCTCTGGCTCGGGCTCTATCTGCACCCGCACGAGTGGCCGTGGCTGTTCTGGTTCATGGTGTTCACGCTCGGGTTGTTCATCGTGCACAACGCCGGGCGGAGCCTCGGGCTGGACGCGACGTTCCGGCGCAGCCCGCCGTCCTGGCTGAGGGGCCGGCTTGGGAGGCTCTACGCGCTCGCGTCCTGAGCGCTCCGGGCGCGGCGGAGTTCGCGCGCGAGCCTGAGGAAGGTCGTGACGATGCTCCAGGCGGCGGCGAGCGAGGCGCGCAGGTTGCCCGACACCTTGGAGACGCCGCCGGCGCGCCGGCGCTGCCCGACCG
>NZ_JBHYDW010000264.1:0-2354 GCF_051860475.1 Elioraea sp.
CGATCACCGTGTGCTCGGTGAAAAGCTGCGGGATCTGAAAGCTGCGCGCGATGCCGCGACGAACGATCGTGCGCGGCGGCAACCCGGTGATCTCGGCGCCGTCGAAATGGATGTGACCGGCCTGCGGGCGCAGATAGCCGGTGGTCATGTTGATGAAGGTGGTCTTGCCCGCGCCGTTCGGGCCGATGATGGCGACGAGCTCGCCCGGCGCGATGTCGAGGTCGATGCCGTCGGCCGCCTTCACGCCGCCGAACGCGATCTTCAGGCCCTTGGCCGAGAGCAGCGGCGCGGTCATGCGCGCCGGCCCTTGCGCAGCACGATGTCCTCGTAGATGCCCCAGAGCCCGCGCGCCGCGAACAGGATGATCAGCAGCAGCACCGCGCCGAGGATCATCTGCCAGCCATCGGGGAAGGCTGCGGCCGCATAGACCCGCACCAGCTCATAGGCGACCGCACCGAGATACGGCCCCAGCACGCTGCCACCACCGCCGAGGATCGCGATGAACACGAGTTCTCCGGAGTGGGTCCAGTACGAGAGCAGCGGCGTCACATGCATCGTGGTGCAGGCGATGATCCCGCCACCGAGGCCGGCAAGTGTCGCCGAGATCACATAGGCGACCAGCAGCACGCGCTTGGCCGAGATGCCGGCGAATTCGAGCCGGGTCTCACGCGTCTTGATCGCCGGCAGGGCCTGGCCAAGCGGCGAAAGGAGGAATCGCGAGACAAGCCAGCCGAGCGTCAGCGCGAGCCCGAGCCCGCCGATCAGCATCGTCCACTCGTAGTCCACACGATCGAGCGCGATCCCGGCGATGGTCGGACGTTCCACACGGATACCGTCGGTGCCCTTGGTGTACTCGTAGAGCTTCTCGAGCAGCGAGTAGAACACCATCGAGAAGGCGAGGTTCAGCATCCCGAAGAAGATGTCGCGGTAGCGCGCGACGAACAGCCCGACCGCAAACCCGACGATCGATCCGGCGGCTGCGGCAAGCGGCAGCAGCAGCAGCATCTCGCCGACATGCGGGCGGGCAAACGCCACCGTGTAGGCGCCGACGGCGATGTAGAGCGCGTGGCCGAAGCTCACCTGTCCCGCACGCAGCAGTAGCAGGATGCCCGTCACCGCAAGCCCTTTGGCGAGCGCGATCGTGAAGACGAACTTGAGCCACGGCGCGCCGGCGGCGAGCCCGATGACCAGCGCGGCGCCGGCAAAGGCCGGCAGGGCAAGGCGACGATCCATCAGACGCGCCTCAGCTCGGGCTTGCCGAACAGCCCATGCGGCCGGACGAGCAGGACCGCCACCATGATGATGTAGGGAATCACCACCTCGAACTCGGGTGCGAAATAGACCGCGACCGACCGCCCCAGCCCGATCAGCAGCGCTGTCAGCATCGCGCCCTCGATCTGGCCGAGCCCCGCGGTCGCGACCACGGCAAAGGAGAGCACAATCATGTTCACGCCCACACCAGGCACGAGGCTGGTGGTCGGCGAAGCGAGCGCGCCGCCGAGCGCGGCCAGCATCGTGCCGAAGGTGAAGGTGAGCAGGTAGACGCGGTTGGCGTCGATCCCCATGGCGGTGGCGGCCTCGCGATCCTCGGTCACGGCGACGATCACGCGGCCGGTCAGCGTCCGGCGGAGGAACCACATCAGCCCGAGCAGGGTCGCGAGCGCCACCCCCGGCAGCAGATAGAGCTGGTAGGCGGTGTAGATGATGTCGCCGACCTCGACTTGCCCCAGCACGCGCACCGGCGCGTCCTGGAAGATCGGCTGCACGCCCCAGGTGAGCTTCTGGATGTCCTCAAGGATCATGAACAGCGCGAAGGTGACAAGAAGCTGGAGCACATGCTCCTTGACGTAGATGCGCGAGAGGATCAGCCGCTCGATGATCGGGCCGAGCACGCCGCCGACCAGCACGGCGGCAAGGAGCAAAACAGGGAGCGCGAGCACGGGCGCGGCGGCAGTGGCGGCAGCCCAGGCGCCGAGGGTGGCGGCGACGTAGCCGCCGATCGCGAAGAAGCTGCCGTGCGCGACATTGAGGATGCGCAGCACGCCGAAAATGAGCGTCAGGCCGACGGCGACCATGAACACCTGCGCCGCATAGGCGAGGCCGTCGAGGATCGCGAGGAAGAGAAGAAGGGTCATGCCGAAAAAGTCCTGGGGGACCACGCTGGTCCCCCAGACCCCCTGCACCTGGGGCCCCCTCCCGTTGGTCGGGGCCCGCGCGCCGACCAACGGGAGGCGCGCCCTCCAGGGGGGTGCCGGGGGGCCCAGGGCCCCCCCGCCCCCAACCTAAAAAAACAAACGTCCGGACCCCGACGGTGGGGTTGAACCACAAAAACGCGGGGGGTGGCCAGGGCCCCC
>NZ_JBHYDW010000265.1:0-2284 GCF_051860475.1 Elioraea sp.
TCCCAGAGCTCCGACGCGCATCCGCCGAGCAGAGCCAGGGCGACGGCGAGCGCGCAGGCCCGACGAAGGAGATGGCTCATGGCTCTCTCCGGCAGTAGACGCGCCAAGCCACGCCGATCGCATCGCGCTCGGCGTGCTGGACGACGAGGGTCTCGGCTCCGACGGTGAAGGTGTCGCCCGAGGCGAGGTCCAGGACGTCCGCCACGGCGACGGTGAGCACGTCGGTGGCCTGGATCACGGCGGTGTTGAAGGCGGACGCCACCCGGTCGGGCGACGACCGCACCACCCGCACCGGCACGGGTGGCCCGGCGCCGCCCTGGCGCCAGAGTGCATCCACCCCGACGTGCGGATCGGCGAGGAGATCGCCGAGCGCCGCGGCGAAGACGTCCACCTCAGTTCGAGGAGAAGATCCGCACGGCGAGCCGGGGCCGCTTGTTGACCGGCAGGATCGAGGCCTCGGTCTTCACCTCGATCGCGGACCCATCCGGACGCGCGAGCTGCCGCGCATAGATCGGCAGCCCCATCGTGTTGACGGTCTCGATCAGGTTCGCCGGCGCGCCATAGGTGACGAAGGTGTCGAGCGTGCCGAGTGGGAACGCCATCCCCTCGCTCGCCGGCACCAGCTTCTCGGTGCCGCCCGTCGAGAGCGTCACCGTCGCGTTGTACTCCTCGAACACCACGCCGGAGAACGGGAAGCGCCGGCGCGTATCCTCGCGCAGCGGCTGCGCGCCCGTCGAGGCGTAGTACTTGTAGGCGTCCTCGACCTTGGCGTGGCCGATCAGCTTGTCGAAGAACTCGGGGCTGACCAGGGCGTGCACGCCGGTCATGGTCTCGCCCTTCAGCTCCTCCTCGACCAGGCGCAACAGGGTCCGCACCTTGGCCTGCACGCTGGTGGTGGCGGTGCCGAGCAGGAAGTCCACCTCGAGCTGGGTCAGCCCGAACTCGGTGAAGTAGTTGTAGAGCGTCGTCCCGGCGCCATCCTTCACCACTCCCCGGAGCGCGTTGACCTCCATGTACTCGCGGGTCTGGGCGTGCTTCACGCGCATCCGCGTCAGCTTGCGCTCCATCACGGTGGCGAGCGGATCGGCGGCGTCGGCCACACCGAAGCCGCGCACGCCCTGGATGTCCTGCGGGGTGATGACGTCGTCGTGCGGGATCCAGGGCACGGTGAAGGAGCGCATCGAGCGGAGGTCGCGGTTGGCGACGGTCGCCGGCCCGCCGAGCGGCACGGTGGGGAGCAGGTTCAGCACCCCCTCGGCCTGCTCGATGATCACCGAGCGCTGGGTGACGCCGTCGAAGCGGAACAGGCCCATCTGCCCGAGGCGGGTGTAGACGTTGGGCAGGATGTTGATGGCCTGGGTCATCTCGGCGAGCGAGTAGCCGCCGGCGTCGAACGGATTGATGATGGCGACCATCGGTCGGCCTCCTGTGCGGGAAACAGAAACGGCGCCACGAGGGCGCCGCTGGACTCAGGATGGATGAGCGGCTGCGCTCAGGCGGTGTCGCGCGGGACGATGCCGGCGGCGCTGAGCTCGGCGTGCTTTGCGGCGACCTCGGCCGGCTGGTCGACCGAGGGGTCGAACACCAGGGCAGCCTTCGAGACGATCGCCGGCCCGCGCGCGACCACCAGGCCATCGCGATCGCCGGCCATTGCATCGACCGCCTCGATCAGCACCGCGAGTGCGGTCTCGGCGCCCTCGTCACCGGTCACCGTGGCGGCGGGCGAAAAGCGGTAGATGCCGGAGGCGGCGATCCTGCCGAGCACCGCGCCGAGCGGGTAGGTGGTGCCGCCCTTCAGCGTCACCACCTCACGGGTGTAGTTGCCGTTGAGTTCGTACTTCAGCAGGTCGCCGAGCGTCGGCGCCATCACCAGAACGGGCATGGGTTCGGTCTCCTGATCAGAGCTGGGCGGTTGCAGCGCGCTCGCGGGCGCGGCGGACGATCGGGCTTTCGTCTGCGCTGCCGGGCTTGGGGGCCGCGGCGATCACCGCGCTCGCCTCGGCGCGCGACGCGAGCGTGTCGAGAACGGAGCGGCGCAGCGCGTGGGCGGCGATGCCGCGCCGGATGGCATCCGCCGCATCGACGGTGACGCCGAGCCGTGCGGCCTGCGCCGCAACCTCGGCGATCTCCGCGGCGGCGGCGCGCGCGGCGTCGTCCTGCGATGCCGGCGCAGGCTCCGGCGGCGCGGCTTCGCCCGTCTCCTGCGTCTCCGCAGCGGACGTATCGTCGGGTTCGACCGGATGGGTCATCATCACTCTCCTCGAAGGGGCCTGGGTGGTGGCAC
>NZ_JBHYDW010000266.1:0-2281 GCF_051860475.1 Elioraea sp.
CGCCGGCCGCGCGCTGCGTCCGTGCAGGGCGTCCGGCATCACTCGCTCGGCCGATATCCGGTGCAGTCCGCAACGCTTATGCCGACATCGTATCTCAAGTGTGCCAGCCGGGGACCACACAACTTGCGGACGAAGATCCCGGACTCATCGCAAACATCCCGCGATCCGGCTCCATCGCCCAAGGGTCGGACCGCACGCGGCCTTGCCCGACTCCCCCTTCTTCGCGACTGCGAAATGCGGTTACACTGCCCCATGGACCAAGCTGTCGGCGGGCTTCCCTCCGCCGCCGGACGGGGCAGGGCGGCCCCGCCGGCGGGCACCGACGCGCTTGCCGCCGAGCTCCGCGCGCTGCCGCGCAACGGCGCCAATCCGCCGCGCGACGAGGCACTGGTGCTGTTCCGCCGGCATCTCGGCCGGGTCCAGGCGGACACCAAGGCACGGTTCGAGGCCGGGTTGTCCGGGCTGGAGGCTGCGCGCCTGCTCGGCGAGCGCATGGATGAGGCGGTGCGTCTGCTGCATGCCTGGACCACGCGCACGGTGTTCCCGCCCGGCGTGGAGTCCGCCGGAGAGGCGCTGGCGTTGTGCGCCACCGGCGGGTTCGGCCGCGGCGTGCTGGCCCCGTTCTCCGACCTCGACCTGCTGTTCCTCACGCCCTGGAAGGAGCCCCCGCGCACCGAGCAGGTGGTGGAGTTCATGCTCTACTTCCTATGGGATCTCGGGTTGAAGGTCGGGCACGCGACCCGCAGCATCGACGAGTGCATCGCCCATGCCCGCAGCGATCAGACGATCCGCACCTCGCTGATCGACGCGCGGTTCCTGGCGGGTGACCGCGCGGTGTTCGACGCCTTCGCCGAGCGCTTCCGCGAGGACTGCGCGCGCCAGGGCGCGGCCGCATTCTTCGCCGCCAAGCGTGCCGAGCGCGCCGAGCGTCACCGCAAGTATGGCGATTCCGCCTTCCTGCTCGAGCCGAACGTGAAGGACGGCAAGGGCGGCCTGCGCGACATGCAGACCCTGTTCTGGATGATGCGCCACACCAGCGGCATCAACCGGTTCGAGGAGGCGGTCGATCCCGCGCTGCCGGGCGGACCGCTGATGACCGAGGGCGAGGCGCGGGCCTGGCGCCGGGCCGCCGAGTTCCTGTGGTCGGTACGCTTCCACCTGCACTACACCGCGAGCCGCGCCGAGGAGCGCCTCACCTTCGACCTCCAGCCGGTGATCGGCGCCGCGATGGGCTACACCAAGCATGGCGCGGTGCAGGGGGTCGAGCGCTTCATGAAGCACTACTTCCTGACCGCGCGCGAGGTGCGCCGGCTCACCCTCACGATCGAGCCGGTCGTGGAGCGCGTCGCGCTCGGCCAGCCGGCGCTGGCGCCGGAGGCGCCACCGGCCCTTGCCGCGCGCGGCTTCGCCCTGGAAGCAGGCAAGCTTGTGCTGGCGCCCGGGCGCAGTTTCGCGGCCGAGCCGATCCTGCTGTTCCGCGTGCTCCAGGCCGCCCGCGACACCGGGCGCGAGCTTCATCCGCTGACGTTGCGGGAGCTGGTGCAGGCCGCGCGCCACGCCGCGCGGCTGCGCGACGATCCCGACGCCAATGCCGCGTTCCTCGATCTCGCCGCCTCGCCGAAGATGGACAGCGCGCAGTGGCTGAAGGTGCTCAACCTCGCCGGGATCCTCGGCCGGTTAATCCCCGACTGGGCGCGCGTGGTCGGACAGATGCAGTTCGACACCTACCACGTGTTCACCGTCGACGAGCATACGATCGAGGCGGTGCGCGTGCTCAACGAACTGGAACAGGGGGAGCTTGCCGGGATCGCGCCGGTCGCCACCGCGCTCATGGGCCACGTGCAGTCGCGCCGCGCGCTCTATGTCGCGATGCTGCTGCACGACATCGCCAAGGGGCGCGGCGGCGACCATTCCGAGCTCGGCGCCCAGGTGGCGCAGGAGCTTGGCCCGCGGCTCGGCCTCTCGGCCGAGGAGACCGAGACCGTGTCGTGGCTGGTGCTGCACCACCTCGTGCTGAGCCAGACCGCGTTCCGCCGCGACATCGATGACCCGAAGACCATCCTCGATCTCGCCGAACTGGTGCAGAGCCCGGAGCGGCTGCGGCTGCTGATGGCGCTGACGGTGGCCGACATGCGCGCGGTCTCGTCGAAGATCTGGAACAACTGGAAGGCCACGCTGCTGCGCGAGATCTACTGGCGTGTGGCCGAGGTGCTGGCGGGCGGGCTCAACGTGCCCGAGCGCGACACGCGCGTTGCACGGGCGAAGCAGGCGGCGGCGGCGG
>NZ_JBHYDW010000267.1:0-2233 GCF_051860475.1 Elioraea sp.
CAGCACGAGCCGTGCCTCTACGCGGTGCGCAAGGGTGCGACCGGCCACTGGCAGGGCGCGCGCGACCAGACCACGCTCTGGCAGATCGCCATGGTCGGCGCGGAGGACGACGCCGAGACGGTGCACGGCACGCAGAAGCCGCTCGACTGCATGCGCCGGCCGATCGTGAACAACAGCGCGCTCGGCGAGGCGGTGTACGATCCGTTCCTCGGCAGCGGCACCACGCTGATCGCCGCCGAGCTCACCGGCCGTGTGTGCCTCGCGATGGAGATCGATCCGCGCTACTGCGACGTGACGATCGAGCGGTGGCAGCGTCTCACGGGCGGGACGGCCGTGCTCGCGGGCGAGGATCGCGTGTTCGCCGACGTCGCAATGACGCGCTCGGTGCGAGTGTCGGCATCCGCGGCGGCGTGAAGCCTGCGCCCTGCGGCGTGCAGTAATCTGCCCGGACCTGAGGAACCGGAGGATTGCTGGATGGCGAAGATCGGCAACGGGTACGGAAGCGAGTGGCATCTGCTCGTGTTCCTGGGGCGCCACCGGACCCTGCTCGATCGGGAGGTGGCCACCGTCACGGGCGCATCGGCCGTGCGCTGGTGCGACTTCCCGTTTGATCAGCCCGACAGCCGGCAGGAAGGCGAGTGGAAGGGTCTCGATTTCCTGGCCGAGAGCACGGATCTGCAGGCCGCGTGGCGAGAGGCGTGGCCCAGCTCGGGGAACGTGCAGAACTGGGACGCTGTCGGTCAGGTTCAGGTCGACGGGCTGTGGGAGTGGCTGCTCGTCGAGGCAAAGGCGAACCTCGAGGAGATCAGGTCGTCCTGCAACGCGAGGGAGCATGGTGGGCGGCCTCGGATCGCGCGGACGATGGAGCGCACCAAGCAGGCGCTCGGTGTGGCACCGGACCGTGATTGGCTCACCGGGTACTACCAGTACTGCAACCGCATCGCGGCGCTGAACTTCCTGCGCAGCCACGGTGTCGCGGCGAGATTGCTGTTCATCTACTTCACTGGCGACCAGCGGGATCGAGGCCCCACGTGCCCGCGCGACCGCACGGGCTGGATGGGGGCGCTGCGGGCGCAGGCGGAGCATGTCGGGCTGCCGGCCGGGCACCCGCTGAGCGACCGCATCCACGAACTCTTCCTGCAGGTCGTGAAGCCGGCTGCCGGCTCTGGCAAACGGTCCCCTCGCCACGGGCCTTGAGTGCGCGCGGCCATCGATGAAGGCGACGGCATGAGACAGTCGCGGACCATGTCGCTGGTCGAGGCGACGACCAACGTGGTGGTCGGCTTCGGCGTGGCGCTGCTGGCGCAACTCGCGGTGTTCCCGCTGTTCGGGATCGTGGTGTCGGTCGGCGATCATGTGCTGATCGGCGCCATCTTCACGGTGGCATCAATCGCGCGGTCCTACGCGCTGCGACGCCTGTTCGAGATGATCCGGGTGCGCCGGTTCAAGACGATCACCGCCGGGCGTTGAACCCGGCGGTGATCCTACAGAGGCATCAACGCGGGAATCGCCGATCCAACTCGCGCGATGCGAGGCGCCACGCGGTGGCGGAGTCGGTGGTGATCTCACCGAGGATCGCGGTCGCGACGTGCTCGATGGTGCGGTCGTCGCTCATCCGGAGCCTGAGCGCCTCGTCCATCGCTGCGGCCAGGATGCCGTCCTCCGCGGGCGTCAGGGTGAAGTCCGTCATGGTCCTCTCCATCGTCGTGACGGGCGACCATTCGCGCTGGTGCAGCGGACAGCCAAGCTGAGTGCGCGATCATAACATTGCGTTCTTGCCGAACGCAGCACCGCCGCCCGCGGTGTGCGAGCGGCGGCGTGAGTGCCGGCGATCAACCCTCGGGCGGGGTGAACACGAACTCCGCCTGACCGACCCGAGTGCCGTCGCTGTCGTGCAGCGGGCGCGGCCAGGCGCCGGCGAAGCGGTGTTGGTCGAGGTCGTCGGCAAGCCGGCGCAGGATGCGGCCGATCTCCGCGGTCGGGCAGTTCTGGAACGCCGGCCCGCTGGTCCGGATGCGCAGGATGAACTCGCTCATCGTCCGCAACCTCAACCCGCGATCCGATACACGGAGTAGGACCCCTTCGCGCCCTCCTTGTTGGGCCCGACCTGACGTACCCGCTCGACCACCTCGACGGTGATGCCCTTGCGCTTCAGTCCGGCGAGGAAGCCGCGCACGGTGTGCGACTGCCAGCCGGTGGCGTCGATGATCTGGGCGATCGTCACGCCCTCGGG
>NZ_JBHYDW010000268.1:0-2195 GCF_051860475.1 Elioraea sp.
GTCAGCAGCGCGTCCATGTCGTCCTGGTCGGCCTCGGCGTGGTTGGTGTAGCAGACATCCACCCCCATCGGCAGGCCGAGCAGCTTGCCGCAGAAATGATCCTCGAGCCCCGCGCGGATGATCTGCTTGCCGTCGTAGAGGTACTCGGGACCGATGAATCCGACCACCGAGTTCACCAGCAGCGGATGGAAGGTGCGCGCGACCGCATAGGCGCGCGCCTCCAGCGTCTGCTGGTCGACGCCGTGATGTGCGTCCGCCGAGAGCGCGCTCCCTTGTCCGGTCTCGAAATACATCACGTTGTCGCCGAGCGTGCCGCGCTTCAGCGCCATCGCCGCCTCGCGTGCCTCCTCCAGCAGCGCAAGCGAGACGCCGAAGGAGCGGTTCACCGCCTCGGTCCCGCCGATCGACTGGAACACCAAGTCAACAGGCGCGCCACGCGCGATCGCCGTGAGCAACGTGGTCACATGCGCAAGCACGCAGGTCTGGGTGGGGATCGCATAGCGGTCGCGCACCATGTCGAGCAGATCAAGCAGACGGATCGTTGTCTCGACGTTGTCGGTGGCGGGGTTGACGCCGATCACCGCGTCGCCGGCGCCGAGCAGCAGCCCGTCCAGCGTGGACGCAGCGACCCCGCGCGGATCGTCTGCCGGGTCGTTCGGCTGGAGCCGCACTGAGAGCGTGCCGGGCAGTCCGATCGTGTTGCGGAGCCGCGTGACCACGCGGCCCTTGGCGGCGACAGCGATCAGGTCGGCGATGCGCATGATCTTCGAGACGGCGGCCGCCATTTCCGGCGTCAGCCCGGCACGCAGGGCCGTCAGCGCCTGGGTACTCGCCGCATCCGTGAGCAGCCAGTCGCGAAACTGCCCGACCGTCATGTGCGCGACGGGGGTGAAGGCGGCCGGGTCGTGGGTGTCGACGATCAGTCGCGTGACATCGTCGTGCTCGTAAGGGATCACCGTCTCGTCGAGGAAGCGTCGCAGAGGCAGATCCGCCAGCGCACGCTGCGCGGCGACGCGCTCGGCTGCGCTCGTGGCGGCGATGCCCGCGAGGGCATCACCCGAGCGGAACGGGCTCGCGCGTGCAAGCAGCGTGCGGAGGTCGGGGAAGACGTAGCGCGTGCCGCCGACCGCGTGGGCGAAGGCCATGGCCGGGAGCATGGCGGGACGCCGCCTGGACTCGCAAGAGGGTGTGCCCGCTATCGCCCCTGGCGCGCGACCTTCGCCTCGCGCAGCGTGATGTAGAGCGCCGAGCCGACGATCAGTAGTGCACCGGCGGCCATCCATGCGTCGGGCGTCTCGTTGAACAGCTGCAGCCCCGCGAGGGTGGAGAACACAAGACGCGTATAGCCGAGCGGCGAGACCACGGTGGCGTCGGCAAGGCGGAACGCGTTGATCCAGAGATGCATCCCGGCCGGCCCTGTCACCGCCATCAGGGTAAGCCAGAGCGCCTGCCACGGCTCGGGCACGGCAAGGAACGGGGCGGCGATCGGCAGCGAGCCGGAGAACGTGACAAGACCGATATAGAGCAGGATCGTCTCGGTGCGCTCGGTTGCCGAGAGCTTCTTGGTGGTGAGCACGATCCCCGAGCCGAACAGCGCGGAGAGCAGCGCGATGCCAATTGCGGGGTCGATGGTGACGTCGAGCGGCCTCGCCACCAGCACGACGCCGAGGAACCCGACGATCGTGGCGCTCCAGCGTCGCCAGCGCACGATTTCGCCGAGCACGGGCCCGGCGAGCGCGGTGACGAACATCACGGAGGTGAACGACAGCACCGTCGCGGTTGCGAGATCGAGCTTCTGGAACGACCAGTAGTAGAGCCCCCAGCACACCAGGCTGAACGTGCCGCGCGCGAGGTGCAGAGCCGGGCGTGAGGTGCGCAGCAGGCTCATGCCGCGACGTGCGAGCAGCGGGGCGACATAGACGATCTGGCCGGCCGCTCGCGCCAGCACGATCGTCGTCACCGGGACGGTGTTCGCGAGCAGCTTCACGAACACCACCTCGGCGGTGAACAGTACGGCCGCGGCCAATGCCAGGCCAGCGGCCCTGATGATCGGGGGGGTGGGGTCACGGGGGGGGGGTCCCCGAACCCCCCCCCGGGCCAAAAAAAAAAAGGACAAATGAAGCCGCCCGGTGGAGTTTGGGCGCGGGTGCAACTAGGGGCCCCGGGGGCCACAGGAGTTAGGCAGTGCCCCCCCA
>NZ_JBHYDW010000269.1:0-2179 GCF_051860475.1 Elioraea sp.
TCGGCGGCGTTGGCGAGCGCGAGCAGGCTGTCGAGCAGCGCGTCGTCGAGCGCGGTGCGCGAGAGGTCGAGCAGCAGGCCGGCGCCTGCACGCGAGAACCGGGCGAAGCGGTTGGGATCGGCGGCGACGCGGGCGCGGATCGCGCTCGCTTCCGGGTCGGCGGCGCGCGTGGCGAGCCGGGCCCAGGGGGCGGTGCGGGTGATGGGTGCGGAGTCGCTCATCGGCTTGGATGGTCGGCGCGCGGGTGGGGGTGGGTCAACCGCGTGTCCGCATCGGCCGACGCGGCCGGTCCACCCCCGACGCCGCACCACGGGGCAGGCGCAAGCGCGGGCTCTCCGGCGCGGCCGAGGAGGGCGTGGCGCAGGTCCGGCGCGCGCCGCAAGCCCCTGCGGACCCGGCCGCTAGCGGGCCACGCGGCTCACCACCAGCACCGTGCCGTCGACGCCATCGACGCGCACCGTGTCGCCCACCTCGGCCTCGCCGGCGATGCGCGCGGCCCAATCGGAATCGCCCACCCGCACCCTCGCACCCGCAGCGGCGCGCCCGGTCACCGTGCCCACCCGCCCGACCAGCCCGGCATCCGGGGTGTTGACGCGCACGGTCGGACGCTGGCGCCGGCGCAGGGCGAGCGCGGTGGCGATCCCGGCGGCGAGCAGGAGGAGGAACACCACCACCTTGGTGGCGAAGCCAGGCGCGAAGGCGACCGTGACGAGCCCAGTGCCGAGCGCGGCCAGCCCGATCCAGAGCAGGAACACACCTGGAACGACGATCTCGGCCATCAGCAGGACGAGACCGACCAGGATCCAGATCAGCCCGTCGTCCATGGGTTCCCCGGACCGGGCGCCGAAGGCGGCGCGGGCGGGCGCGGCCGCAGGGCTCCCGCCGCGCCAGGCGCGCCACCCTCCGGCGGGCCGCGCAGGATCTCGAGCGCCGAGACGATGCCGCCGGCGAGCCCGGCGCTCTCCATCGGCACCAGCACGAGCTTCTGGTTCGGCGCCTCGGCCAGCCGCTCGAAGGCGCGGACGTACTTCTCGCTGATGAAGTAGCGGAGCGCGTCCATCCCCGCACCGGCCGCCGCCTCGGCAACCAGGCGCGTCGCGTTCGCCTCGGCCAGCGCCAGACGCTCGCGCGCCTCGGCATCGCGCATCGCCGCCTCAAGCCGCCCCTCGGCCTCGAGGATCTGGGCCTGCTTCGCGCCCTCGGCGCGCTTCACCTCGGCCTCGCGCTCGCCTTCCGCCTTGGCGACGGTGGCGCGGCGTTCGCGCTCGGCCGTCATCTGCAGGTTCATCGCGCGGATCAGGTTCTCGGGCGGCTCGATCTTGCGGATCTCGACGCGTGACACCTTCACCCCCCAGGGATCGGTGGCGCCGTCGAGGATCGAGAGGAGCTGCGAATTGATCCGCTCGCGTCCCGACAGCGTGCCGTCGAGATCCATCTCGCCGATGACGGCGCGGATGTTGGTCATCGACAGCGCCGCGAGCGCCTGCATCAGCTCCTGCACCGCATAGGCCGCCTTGGCCGCATCCATGACGCGGTAGTAGACGATGCCGTCCACACTGACGGTGGCGTTGTCGCGCGTGATCACCGCCTGCTCGGGGATGTCGAGCACGACCTCCTGGACGTTCACGCGCCGGCCGATCGTGTCGATATAGGGGATGATGAAGTTGATCCCCGGATTCAGCAGCCGCGTGAAGGCGCGGAACCGCTCCACCGTCCAGACCTCGCCCTGCGGCACCTGGCGGATGCCCTTCATCGCCGTGACGATGCCGAGCAGGATCAGCGCGATCAGGACGATCGTGCCGAGGGTGGGCAGGGTGAGCGTGCCAGGGTCCATGCGCGGTCGGTCCGTTGCGCGTCCGGCACCGCCATAGCGCGGAATCGGTTAACGGGGAAGCAAAGGCGGACGGCCCGCCGCCCGGCGCGCGGTCAATGCGCGAACAGGTCGGGGTCCTCGTAGCCGAGCAGGTCGAGGGCGGCGCGCGCCGGCAGGAAGCGGAAGCACGCCTCGGCGAGATCGAGCCGACCCTCGCGCGCGAGCAACCCCTCGAGCCGCGCCTTCAGCGCGTGCAGATGCAGCACGTCGGAGGCGGCGTAGGCGAGCTGATCGGGCGAGAGCTCGACCGCACCCCAGTCCGACGATTGGTGCTGCTTGGAGAGCTCGACGCCGAGCAGGTCGCGG
>NZ_JBHYDW010000270.1:0-2098 GCF_051860475.1 Elioraea sp.
GGGGGCGGGGGCGGGGGGTGGGGGGGGGGGGGGGGGGGGGGGCCCCCCCCCCCCCCCCCCCCACTGATTTCTTCCCTACTCCGCCTGCGCGCTCGCCTCCGACCGCACGCCCTTCACGCGGCTTGCCAGCGAGGCGGCCATGAAGTCGTCGAGATCCCCGTCCAGCACTGCCTGCGGATTGCCCTTCTCCACGCCCGTGCGCAGATCCTTCACCATCTGATACGGCTGTAGAACATACGAGCGGATCTGATGCCCCCAGCCGATGTCGGTCTTCTCCGCCTGCGCGGCCGCCGCGGCCTCCTCGCGCTTGCGCAGTTCCAGCTCGTAGAGCCGCGCCTTCAGCATCTCCATCGCGATCGCGCGGTTGCGGTGCTGGCTGCGGTCCTGCGTGCTCGCCACGACGATCCCGGTCGGGAGGTGGGTGAAGCGCACGCCGGAATCGGTCTTGTTGACGTGCTGGCCGCCGGCGCCGGAGGCCCGGAACGTATCGGTCCGGATATCGGACAGGTTCACCTCGATCTCGATCGAATCGTCCACCACCGGCGAGACGCCGACCGAGGCGAAGCTGGTCTGGCGCCGCGCATTCGCGTCGAACGGGCTGATCCGCACCAGCCGGTGCACGCCGCTCTCGGTCTTGAGCCAGCCATAGGCGTTGGCGCCGATCACTTTGACTGTCGCGCTCTTGATCCCGGCCTGCTCGCCGTCGCTGCGGTCGATCAGCTCGACCTTGTAGCCGTGGCTTTCGGCCCAGCGCGTGTACATGCGCAGCAGCATCTCCGCCCAGTCCTGGGCATCGACGCCGCCGGCGCCGGCGTTGATCTCGACGATGGCGTCGTTGCCGTCCACCTCGCCCGAGAGCAGGCTCTCGAGCTCGCGCTTGCCGGCCTCGGCGACCAGGCGCTGGAGGTCGGCCTCGGCGGCGGCGAGCGTTTCCGCATCGCCCTCGGCCTCGGCGAGTTCGGCGAGCCCGTAGGCGTCCTCGGCCTCGCGCTCGAGCCGCCGCACAGCCTCGATCCCGGCAGCGAGGCGGTTGCGCTCACGCATCAGCTTCTGGGCGGCCTCGGCATCCGACCACAGCGCCGGGTCCTCGGCGCGGGCGTTCAGCTCATCGAGGCGGCGGGTGGCGGCATCCCAGTCAAAGATGCCTCCTCAGCAGACCTGCCGATGCGGCGATCTGCTCCTTCAACGCGATGATCTCGGCCTTCATCGGCCGCACACTCCCATGGTGACGTCGGCAGCGGGGCGCGTCAGTACAACCCGCCGAGCCCTGCGTCCAGCGCGGCCGCGGCGGGCCTGCCGCCGGCGCCGCCGATCACGCCGTCCGAGCCGCTCGCGCCGGGCTCGGTGCCGGGCTTGAACGCCTCGACGATCGCACCTGCCTCGCCCTGGCGCGCCGGCTCGCCGGTCTGCGGGTTCACCCAGACCATGCGTACGCCGCCTGGCACGCGGAACGGCAGGGCCGGACGGTCGGCCAGGGCCTCGCGCAGGAACTGGCCGAAGATCGGCGCGGCGACCAGGCCGCCCGTTTCGTTGTCGCGGCCCAGGCCGAGCGGGCGCGGCTCGTCGAAGCCGATCCACACGGCGACGACCAGTTCGGGCGTGAAGCCGACGAACCAGGCATCCAGCCAATCATTGGTCGTCCCGGTCTTGCCGGCGGCCGGGCGGCCGATATTCGCGCGTCCGCCGGTGCCGCGCTGGATCACGCCCTGGAGCATCGAGACCATCTGATAGGCCGAGGCCGGGTCGGTCGCACGCGCGCGGATGTCGGGCGGGTCGGGCGGCACCGCGCCGGGGGCGGGGTCGCCGCAGGTCTCGCAGGGGCGCGCATCGGCGCGGAAGATCACGCGTCCATTCCGATCCTGGACCGAGTCGATCAGGCTGGGATCGACCCGCATCCCGCCATTGACGAAGGCGGCATAGCCCGCGGCCATCCGCAGCACGGTCGTCTCGCCGGCGCCGAGCGCCATCGAGTAGTTGCGCTCCATGTTGTCGATCACGCCGAAGCGGCGCGCGACATCGGCGACATTGTCGAGCCCCACCCGCTCGGCGAGGCGGATGGTCATCAGGTTCTTCGACTTCTCGAGCCCGACGCGCATCG
>NZ_JBHYDW010000271.1:0-2089 GCF_051860475.1 Elioraea sp.
CTCCGCAGCGGACGTATCGTCGGGTTCGACCGGATGGGTCATCATCACTCTCCTCGAAGGGGCCTGGGTGGTGGCACGGCGTTGCGCTGCCGGTGCGGCAAAGCTGGTGGTCATGTGACCTCTGGTCGCCTTCAGCTCGGCGAGTGCGGTCTCGACGGTGCCGATACGGTCGGCGAGGCCGAGCGCGATGCCCGCGCGGCCGCGATAGATCGCCGCCTCGGTGCCGCGCACCGCCTCGGGCGTCAGGTTCCGGTTGCGCGCGACCAGGGTGACGAGCTCGCCGTACAGGGCGTCGACGTCCGCCTGGACCGCCGCACGCGCCGGATCCGACAGCGGCTCGTGCGGGTTCCCGTCGAGCTTGCGCGCACCGGCGTGGACGAAGGTCCAGGCGAGCCCCGCCTTGGCATCGGCGCCGCTCTGATCGATGTGCGCGGCGACCACGCCGATCGAGCCGACCTCGCCGGTCTGGGTGACGTAGATGCGCTCCGCCGCACTGGCGATCGCATAGGCCGCCGAGGTCGCACTCTCGCTCGCGACCGCCCACAGGGGCTTGCTCGAGGCCGTGCGGAGAGCTCCGAGCCGATCGGCCAGGTCGAACATGCCGGCGACCTCGCCGCCGGGGGAGTCGATCTCCATCACCACGCCGCGCACCGACGGATCGGCCAGCGCGGCCTCGACCGCGTCACCGACCTCGCCGTAGACGGAGGCGCCGAACAGCTCCGTCAGCCAGTCACCGCGTGCGACCAGCGGACCCAGCACCGGCACCACCGCGATGCCGGCGTCGGTGACGGCGTACCCACGACCGCGCGTCGCAATCTCGCCGGGAGACGCAAGCGTCGTCACGCGACTGGCGGCCAGCAGCGTCTCGAGCGCGCGCGGCGCGATCGCCAAGGGCCGACTGGCGAGCCGCGCCACCAGCAGTCCGGGATGGGCGGTGCAGCCAAGCTGGGTATTGACCGCGGCATTTCGAGCGACCATGTTTTAGCCAGTCTTTCTGTCCAGATTGGGGATGACCATGGCCGGAACCTCCTGGTCCGTGCAGGACGCCAAAAACCGCTTCAGCGCCCTGGTGGAGGCTGCACGCCGTGGGCCGCAGACCGTCACCAAGCACGGCAAGCCGGCTGTGGTGGTGGTGGACGCGGCCGAGTACGAGCGGCTGCAACGCCTGAAGCGTGCAAAGGCGCCCACCCTCGCCGACGCACTGCTTGCCATCCCGCAGGGAGGCGAGGAGTTCCCTCGCCTGAAGGCCCGTCCGCGGGACGTTGAGTTCTGATGTACCTGCTCGATACCGTCGTCGTGTCGGCACTGCGCCGGCAGGATCGTTTCCCGCAGGTCGTTGCCTGGGTTCGCAAGCAGCGCACCGCCGACCTGTTCCTGAGCGTGATCAGCGTCGGTGAGATCGAGAAAGGCATCGCTCGGCAGCGAACTGCCGACCCGGCGTTCGCCGACACGCTCGCCGCGTGGCTCGACTGGATCCTATCGGTCTACGGCGACCGGATCCTTCCCTTCGATCTCGGATCCGCACGTCGGTGGGGTCGGCTCTGTGCCACCGTGGGGAACGAGAGCGCGGACCTGATGCTCGCGGCCACCGCCCTCGAGCACGGCCTGACCGTGGCGACGCGGAACGTCTCCGATTTCGCGCCGACCGGCGTGGCCGTCGTCAACCCGTTCGATCCTCCGCGGCGTCGATAGGCGCATCGCCGGCCGGCGGCATGCCGTTGAACACCAGTCCGAGCTTCTGCTCGCGGGCGCGGTCGGTGGCGATCTCGGCATCGACCTGCTCGGCGTCGTAGCCGCGCTCGGCCGGCGCCTGGGTGCGGCTCTTCAGCCCAGCCTCGATCTGCTCGATCTCCGCGCGCGCGTCCTTCAGCGGATCGACCCAATCCCAGCGCGGTGGCAGCCAGGCGCAGCCGAGATAGCCGCGCCGGTTGCGCTCGTAGTCCGGGATCGCGAGCGCACCCGACAGCACCGCGACGTCCATCCAGCGCGCCCAGACGCGCCGGCAGATCTGCCACACCATCACCGCGTGCTGATACGCCTCGATGCGCCGGCGGAACTCGAGCAAGGCCAGCCGCGAGTTCGAGTAGTT
>NZ_JBHYDW010000272.1:0-2072 GCF_051860475.1 Elioraea sp.
CGACGCGCGCGGGCGAGCGACCCGGTCGGCGGCAGCACGAGTTCGGCCGTCGTGCCGCGGAACGCGATCAGCGCCACCGTGTCACGGCGCACGTAGCAGTCGGCGAGCAGCAGCTCGACGGCGCCCTTGACCTCGGCGAGCCGCGCCAGCGCCGCCGAGCCGGAGGCGTCGACCACGAAGATGGCCGTGGTCTGCGATGGCGCCTTCAGGCGGACGAGCCGGATGTCGTCGCGGCGCACGATCACGCGGCGCGCGCGCTCGGCCGCCTCGAGCCGGCGCAGCGCCTGCCAGGGTGCTGCGGCACGCAGGGTCTCGACCAGTGCCAGCCGGTCGCCGCTGCCGAGCCGGCCGGACCGCGTGCCGGCCGGGCGGCCGCGCCGCAGGGTACGGCGCATGGCGCCCGCCTTGCCCTGCGTGCCGCCACCGCGCGGCATGCCCGCGAGCCGGAGCGACGCCAGCAGCCCCGCCGGAATGGCGGCCTTCGCCGCCGCCAGGATCACGTCCTCGATCGGTCGCGACTCCTCGGTTGCGTGCCGGTCCTGGGTCTCGGATGGCGGCTCCACCTCGGGTGGCTCCTCCGCGTCGGTAGTCTCGGGCTCCGGCAGGCGCGTCGCCCGCGGCGCGAGGACCAGCCGAGCCGCGAGCGCAACGTCCGGCTCCGCGACGGTGTCCCGCCCGGCCAGTGCCGCGGCGGCGCGGGCAACGCGCAGCGCCTGGAGGGGCGCGCGCAGCGAACCGACACCGAGCGCCAGCGCGGCGGCGCACAGCGCCCGCAGGACCTCCGCGTCCGCCGCTACCGAGCCGAGGCGGGCGCGCGCCCGGGTGATCGTCGCGCCCGGTGCGTCCTGCGGCAGCGCACCGGCATCGAGCGAGAGATGCATGGCCAGCCGCTCCGCGACGGACCGGGGCGTGCGCTCGTCCTCGGCGAGGCCCTCGTCGAGCGCCACCACGCCGAAGCGCGCGGGCAGGCGCTGGTCGATGCCGTCGCGCTGGACCGCGACCTCGCCAGCGTCGCTCGCGGCGGCGATGCGCGCGGCCGTACCGGCCGGCAGGCGCTCCGCCATCGCCAGGATCACTGCGCCGCCATCGGCCGCGGCGAGGATGCCGCGCTCGGCGACCGCTCGTCCCGCGGCGAGTGTCGCCGTCAGGTCCAGTCCGCCCAGCAGCCGGTCATCCGGCACGCTCGCCGGCACGCGGCGGAGCGGCGCGTCCTCGGGCCAGAGCGCACGCAGCCGTGCGAGCCAGCGGTCGCGCGCGGGGCCGGGGCCTGCACGCAACAGCACGCCCGTGCCGGCCGGGTCGACGGCGAACACGGCGGCTGCCCGCCACGCATCCTCGGCCTGCGAGGAGGGCGCCTCGCCCAGCATGGTCAAGCGCCGAACAGCTCGGCAAGCGCGCGTTCGATCCGCGCGCTCGAGGCGGTCTCGTCGAGCGGGTTGCGCCGCAGCCGGTGCCGCAGCGCCGAGGCCGCGACCGCGCGCAGATGCGCATCGCCGAGGTGAGCGTCGCCTTCGAGGGCGGCCAGTGCACGCGCGGCGCGGATGAGCGTGAGCTCGCCGCGCAGCCCGTCGGTGCCGAGCGCCATGCAGAGCCGGGCCGCGCGTTCGAGCGCCGCGTCACCGGCCTCGACCTCCGCGAGCCGCGCGCGTGCCGCGACGATCCGCCGGCGCAGCTTCGCCTCCGCCGTCCGCCACGACGCGACGAAGCCGTCGGTATCGCGCTCATACGCGTCGCGCCGCTTCACCACCTCGATCCGTGTCGCGAGGTCGTCCGGCGTGCGCACCTCGACCGAGAGCCCGAACCGGTCGAGCAGCTGCGGGCGCAGCTCGCCCTCCTCCGGGTTGCCGCTGCCGACCAGCACGAACCGCGCGGGATGGCGGATGCTGATGCCCTCGCGCTCGACGACGTTCTCGCCCGAGGCCGCGACGTCGAGCAGCAGATCGACCAGGTGATCCTCCAGCAGGTTCGCCTCGTCGATGTAGAGGAAGCCGCGATGCGCGCGCGCGAGCAGGCCGGGCTCGAACGCCTTCACGCCCTCGCCCAGAGCGCGCTCGATGTCGAGGGCGCCGACC
>NZ_JBHYDW010000273.1:0-2059 GCF_051860475.1 Elioraea sp.
GTGCTTCGCTCGGTGCCCGGGATCTCGGCGGCCTATCTGGGATGGCCGGACGGGAGCTTCGTGCTGCTGCGCCCGATCGGGCCGCACCGGGAGCGCCTGGCCGCGCCTCCGGGCGCCGCGTGGCTTGCGCAGTGGGCAAGCCCGGAGGGGGCGCGGTTCGAATTCCTGGACGAGGGGCTCGGGCTGACCGAACGGCGCGATGACGTGGACTATCCGTTCGATCCCCGTTTGCGCCCCTGGTTCCGCGAGGCGAACCTCACGGCCGAGACCGTCGTCACCGCACCGTATCTTTTCTTCACCACATTGGAGCCGGGCATCACCGCCGCGCGCCGCGCCTCCTCGGGTGCCGTCGCCGGGGTCGACGTCGCGCTCTGGGAACTGTCCGAGCGGCTGTCGGCGGGACGCCTGACGGCGGGTGCGGAGGCTGTCGTGCTCGACGCGACCGGGGGGGTGATGGCGGACGCGAGCAGCGAGCGCCTGCGCCGTCTGGTCGCCGGCCGAACACCCACCCCGGCCTCTCCCGCGAGCGAGATCCTGCCGCGCGCCGATGAGCTCGGCACGCCCGTGCTCGCTGCGCTCTCCGAGCGCTGGCGCGCCGAGCGCGTGCCGTTCGATGGGCGGCTGAGGGCGGCCGGCGAGGACTGGCTTGCGACGATCGTGCCGCTCAGCCTGCCGGGCACCACATTCGTCATGGCCGCTCCGGAACGCGCGCTCGACCTGGGGCCGAGAGCGATCCGCGCGCGGCTGCTCCAGATCGCCGGGTTGGCGCTGCTGCTCGCGGTGCCGGTGGTCTGGCTGGCGGCACGCCTGATCGCGCGGCCGGTTGCAACCTTCGCGCGCGAGACCCAGGCCGTCGCGCGGCTCCAGTTCGAGCACGTGCCGAGGCTCGACACGCGCGTGCGCGAGCTTGCGGAGCTGGACGACGCGATCGCCGCGATGCGGACCGCGCTTGGCGGGTTCACGGCGGTCGCGCAGGGCATTGTCGCCGCGGAAGAGTCCCCTGCGCTGCTTGCCGGCACGCTCGACGCGGTGCTGGCTGCGGCCGAGGGCGATCGGGGCGCGGCGTGGCTCCTGACCGAGGGTGAGCTGCGGCTCGCGGCGGTGCGAGGGGCGCCGGGCGCGGACGTCCCCGACGCGCCCGAGGGCACCGATCTCGCCGGCCGGATCGCGGCGGCGACGTCACCTCTGGTCGAGACCATCGCCCAAGGCGATCCGGTTCTCGGGCCGCTCGCGGGTGGGTCCGGGCCGGTCGCGGTGCTCGGGATTCCGCTGCGGACCCGCAACGGCGACGTCGTCGGCGCGATCGCGGTGGCGCGCAAGGCCTCGGCCGACGTGGCCTTTCCGCCGCCGATCCTGGCCCTCGCCGATGCGATCGCGCGGCCGGTCGCGCTCGCGATCGATCGCCGCCGGCTGATCGCCGCGCAGCGCGCGAGTCTCGATCAACTCCGCCTGCTCGAGACCGCGATCGCGCGGTTGAACGACGTGGTGATCATCACCGAGGCCGATCCGCTCGACGCGCCCGACGGGCCGAGGATCGTGTTCGTGAACGAGGCATTCGTGCGGCTGACGGGCTGGTCGCCCGGCGAGGCGATCGGGCGCACGCCGCGGATGCTTCAGGGTCCCGACACCAGCCGCGAGGAGCTCGACCGGATCGGCGCGGCTCTCAGGCGTGGCGAGCCGGTCCGTGCGGAGGTGGTCAACTACACCAAGGCGGGCGCGCCGCTCCGGTTCGAGCTCGACATCGCGCCGATCGCGACGGCGGCCGGCCGCATCACCCACTTTGTCGCGGTCGAGCGCGAGACGACCGAGCGGCACAGGCTCGAGGAGCGACTGAGGCAGTCGCAGAGGCTCGAGGCGCTCGGCCAGCTCACCGGCGGGGTGGTGCACGACTTCAACAACCTGCTGACCGTGATCCTCGGCAATGCCGAGACGCTTGCCGACGATCTGGCCCATGATGATCGGCTGCGCCGGCTCGCCGAGATGACCGCGAACGCGGCTGAACGCGGCGCGGAGCTGACCGACCGGCTGCTCGCCTTCGCCCGCCGGCGCCCGCTCGAGC
>NZ_JBHYDW010000274.1:0-2054 GCF_051860475.1 Elioraea sp.
CGACTATGCCTGGGAGGAGGACGCCGCCCGGCTCGTCGCGCTTTATCGGGGCCTCGCCCGGCCCGCCGAGGACGCGCCGGCGCGCAGGGCGCGCCCGGCTTCCGACGCGCGTCACCTCTAGTGCCGATGGACGAGATCGACCCAGCCATCACCGCGCCGGTGCTGATCCTCGGCGCGGGCGGGCACGGCCGAGTGGTGGCCGACATCCTGCTGGCGGCAGGCCGGCCCGTCGCGGGCTTCCTCGACGACCGCGTGGCCGGACCCGTCGCCGGGCTGCCGGTGCTCGGGCCGTTCGCGCGCGCGCTCGACCCAGGTTTCGGGCGCGGCCGGGCGCTGATCGTGGCGCTCGGCGACACCGGCAGGCGGGTCGATCTCTCCCGGGCGATCCTGCGCGCAGGTGCAGCGCTCGCGACCGCGATCCATCCCTTCGCGGTGCTCGCGGGCGGGGCGCAGGTCGGCGCCGGCTGCTCGGTGTCGGCGGCGGCGGTGATCGGCACGGGCGCGACGGTCGGCCGGTTCTGCATCGTCAACACCGCCGCGGTCGTGGACCATGACTGCGCCCTTGGCGACGGCGCGTTCCTCGGCCCCGGCGTGCGGCTCTGCGGCGGGGTGGTCGTCGGCGCCCGCGCCGTCCTTGGCGCAGGCGCGGTCGTGCTGCCGGGCGTGCGCATCGCCGCCGGCAGCCGGGTTCGGGCCGGGACCGTGGTGGACGTGGATTTCGGGCCAGGCTGAGCGGGCCCGCGCACGCCGACAGTTCACCGGCGCGGGGGCGGGGGTGTATGTCGGCCACATGAGGCTCCTCGATCAGCTCCGCAGTCGGCTGACGCGCAGCCAATCCGTGCTGGCGGCGGACACGGCGGCGGCGGCGCTGTCCTGGCCGGCCGCGCTGCTGCTCGCCGACCCCGGCGCGCTCGCCACGCGCGCGGCAGCCGGCACGGCGACCGAGGCGGCTGTGTTCGCGGTGCTGGCCGCGGTCGCGCTGCTGGTCGCGCGGGTGCCGCGGATCGCCTGGCGCTACGCCGGGCTCGCCGATCTCGGCCGGACGGTCGGCGCCGCCGGCGCCGCCGCCCTGGTGTTCGGCCTCGGCCTCGCCGCCGCGGGCCGCATCGCTGCCTTCACGCCGTTCCTGCCCGTCCTGCACGCGCTGACGCTCGCCGCGCTGCTGCTCGGTGCACGCGCCGCCTACCGTGCCGCGCAGGAGCGCGCGCCCGCACCCGGCGAAGCCATGCCGGTGCTGCTCGCCGGCGCGGGCGACGGGGCGGACCTGTTTCTGCGCGCGCTCGCCCGCGAGACCCGCCCGCGCTACCGCGTCGTCGGGCTCATCACTGCCGACGACGCCATCTCGGGGCGCCAGATGCACGGCGTCCGCGTCGAGGGCTCGGTCGACGACGTGCCGCACGCGCTGAGGAAGCTCGCGCGCAAGGGCCACCCGCCGGCGCTGATCGTTGTCACCGCGCGCGAGATCGCCGGTGGGCGGCTGGAACATCTGCTCGACGCGGCCGAGGAGGCCGGGGTCGCGGTCGCGACCATGCCGCCGCTGACCGAGCTCCGCCCCGCCGCGCGCGAGGGTGAGGCGCCGACGCTGACGCTCCAGCCGGTCGCGATCGAGGACCTGCTCGACCGGCCGCAGCGGCCGCTCGACCGCGAGGCCATGGCGCGGCTGGTGCACGGGCGGCGCGTGCTGGTCACCGGCGCGGGCGGCACGATCGGCTCGGAGCTCGCGCGCCAGATCGCCGGCCTCGGCCCGGCCGAGCTCGTGCTCGCCGACAACAGCGAGTATGCGCTCTACGAGATCGACCTCGAACTCTCCGAGGCGGCGCCCGACGTGCCGCGCGTCTCGCTGATCGCCGATATCCGCGACCGCGACCGGATGCTCGCGCTGTTCGCGCGCCACCGCCCGGAGCTCGTGTTCCACGCCGCGGCGCTGAAGCACGTGCCGATCGTCGAAGCGAATCCGGCCGAGGGCGTGCTCACCAACGCGGTCGGCACGCGCCATGTCGCCGATGCCGCGCGCGCGCATGGCACGCTGGCGATGGTGCTGATCAGCACCGACA
>NZ_JBHYDW010000275.1:0-1907 GCF_051860475.1 Elioraea sp.
CTCGGGCTGGACGCGACGTTCCGGCGCAGCCCGCCGTCCTGGCTGAGGGGCCGGCGTGGTGCTGTACGACGTCGCGCCCGACGTACCCGAGCTCGGCTTCGTGGCGCGCGAGAGCCTGTTCAACCTGGCGCTGCTGCCCGGGCTCGCGGTGCATCTGCTGCCCCGCACGGCGCCTGCGCCGCGGCCCGCGGAGGGGAGATCCCGATGAGCGAACACGCGACCGCACCGCGCATCGACCCGCGGCGCTATCACGAGGCGGTGGCGGAGACGCACGCGCCGGTCGCGACGCGGCCGCCGGTCTGCCTCTATCTGGAGACTACCAACCGCTGCAACCTGCTCTGCACCACCTGTCCGCGCACCTACGAGGAGCTCGAGCCGCCGGCGGACATGAGCTGGGCGCTGTTCACCCGCATCATCGACCAGATCCCCGACATTGCGCGCGTGGTGCTGCACGGCGTGGGCGAGCCGATGCTGGTGAAGGAGCTGCCGCGCATGATCCGCTACCTGAAGGAGCGCGGCGCCTATGTGCTGTTCAACACCAACGGCACGCTGCTGACGACGCGGCGCGGGCGCGAGCTCTGTGAGAGCGGGCTCGACGAGCTCCGGGTCTCGCTCGATGCCGCCGATCCCAAGACCTTCATCGCGGTGCGCGGACGCGACTACTTCGACCGCATCCTGCGCAACGTACGCGCCTTCATCGAGATGCAGGCGCGCGATGGCCTCGATCGGCCGCGCATCTCGATGTGGCTCACGGGGCTGAAGGAGACGGTGGCGCAGCTGCCCGATTTCGTGCGCGTCTCGCACGCGGCCGGGGTGAAGGAAGTGTACCTGCAGCGGCTGGTGTTCTTCGAACGCGACGCGATCGGGCTCGCCCGTCCGGACCAGGCGCTGTTCGAGCGGATGACGCGCGAGGAGGCCGGGTATCTGGACGAGGCGGCGCGGCTCGCCGCAACGCTCGGCATGACGTTCAGCGCCTCGGGTGCCGCGAGCGAGCCGGGAATGAGCCTCAAGCGCGCCGACGATCCCAACCCCTGGACGCTCTGCCGCAGACCCTGGACGCTGATGTACATCACCGCCAACGGCCGCGTGCTGCCCTGCTGCTTCGCGCCGTTCACGCAGCGCGGCTACGAGCACTACACGCTCGGTGATGCGACCCAGGCGACCCTGCGCGAGATCTGGAACGGCGCAGCGTATCAGGACTTCCGCCGCGCGCTGCGCTCCGACCACCCGCCCGACACCTGCGCGAGCTGCGGGCTTAGATGGAGCCTGTAGTCGTCGCCGTCATTCCCTGCCTCGACGAGGAGGAGACGATCGGCGCGGTGGTCGCCGCGGTGCGCGGCCACGTCGACGCGGTGATCGTGGTCGACGGCGGCTCGCGCGACCGCACCGCCGAGCGCGCCGCGGAAGCAGGCGCGCGCGTGGTCACCGAGCCGCGCCGCGGCTACGGCCGTGCACTCCAGGCCGGCATCGGCGCGCTGCCGGAGCGGACCGGCGTCGTGCTGTTCCTCGACGGCGACGGCAGCGATCCGCCCGAGCGCATCCCCGAGGTGCTCGCGCCGATCCGCGCCGGGCGCGCCGCCTTCGTGCTCGGCTCGCGCCTGCGCGGCGAGCGCGAGCGGGGCAGCCTCTCGGCGCCGCAACTGCTGGCGGGCTGGCTCGGCGGTGCGCTGTTGCGGCTGGTCTACGGCGTGCGCTTCACCGACCTCTCGCCGTTCCGCGCGATCCGGCGCGACGCGCTCGACCGGCTGGGGATGCGCGACGAGACCTATGGCTGGAACCTCGAGATGCTGATGCGTGTCGCCGCCGCCGGACTGCCCAGCGAGGAGGTCCCGGTCGGGCAGCGCCGGCGCGCCGGCGGCGTCTCCAAGGTGTCGGGCAACCTGCGCGCCTCGCTCGCCGCCGCCTGG
>NZ_JBHYDW010000276.1:0-1893 GCF_051860475.1 Elioraea sp.
CGTGGTGATCCGCCGTGCGCTGGCGCGCCGGAGCGCGTCCAGCATGATCAGAAGCTCCATCAGGTTGTCGTTCGCCGGGAACGAGGTGGACTGCACGACGAACACGTCCTCGCCGCGCACGTTCTCGTGGATCTCGACGAAGATCTCCATATCCGCGAAGCGCCGCACAGAGGCCTTGGTCAGCGGCAGGTTCAGCGCCGTGGCCACCGCCTCGGCAAGCGGGCGGTTCGAGTTGCAGGCGACGATCTTCATGGCGGGGTCAGATCCCGGGGCTGGCGGGCGGGATGGCGCGGCGTTCCTAGCAACGGGGGCTGGGGGTGTAAACCAGCTGTCACACGACCCAGCTCAGCCGCCGCTGCGGGCGCGGCGGATCACCTCGGCGACTCCGGTCGCGGCCTGTTCGGCCACCACCAGCGCGATGTCGGCCCAGAGCCCGTCCAGCGTGCCGGCCGGCACCTCGTTGAGCTGGCTCACCTTGCCGAGCTCGGTGCCGTCGGCGCGGGCGACGATCCAGGAGATCTCCACCCGCTGCTGCCGCCGGGGCAGGGCCGTGACATCCACGCGGCCAGAGAGGGCGAATTCCCCCTCCGCCGCGCCTTCCTGCACCAGCACCCCCTCCTTGGCGAGTGCTGAACGGATCGCGCGGTCGAGCGATCGGTTCCCGTCGCCCGGCGCGCCGGCGACACCGTTCATGCGGACCGTCGGCAGGCGCGAGGCAAGCTGATCGGGCTCCATCCGGCGCGAAGCCGCGTCCGCACGCGCGAGCATCGCCGCGATCCCGGACGCGGCCTCGCCGGCAGCGGCGCGGAACGTCGCGTCTTCGGCGCGCGACCAGGCGGCAGCAGGCACCGCGCGCGGGCCGCCTGCCGCGCCGATCGGCGCGCCCGCCGCATCCACGAGCGTGTAGGTGAGACGGACCTGCCCGGCCGCGGTCTCGCCCGCGACCAGCAGCCGGTAGTCGGGCCTGGGGATATCGGCGGCGGTGACCGGCAGCTCCTGCGCCTGCAGCGCCTCGGCCAACGACGCGGCGAAGCGGCGCGCGTCCTCCTCGGGCAGACCGAGCGTGGTCGAGGGCGGCACGACGATGCGCGCGGGAGGCGGCCGCGTCAGTCCGTCGCGCGCGGTCGCCCCCGGTCGGCGCTCGAACGGCATCGGCACTTCCACGAACGGAAGCTGGACCGGGCCGCAGCCGGCAAGCAGCAGCAGGGCGAGAAGCCGTCTCATGTCACGACGCAGGTGGCGAGCATGCCGACGCAGAGGAGGATGACAAACATCCAGACATAGGGCATGGGCGACTCGTGTAGCACGGTTCAGCCGAGCGCGATTGCGGAGAGCTGGTGGCCGATGGGCCCGGCCCTCTCGTGCGTCGCACGGCGATAGCTGAAGAAGCGCGCCGGTGCGGCATAGGTGTCGAGGCCGAGATCGCGCACGCGGGCGATGCCGGCGCGCGCGAGTGCCGCGGCGCAGAACCCCGGCAGGTCGAAGCGCCAACGGTCCGGCCGCTCGCCGTCCGCGAAAAAGCGTTCGTATGCTGGATCGGTAGCGAGCATGGCGGTGCGCAAGTCGGCCGCGACCTCGTAGCTTGCCGGGCCGATCGTCGGGCCGACCGCTGCTTCGATATGCGCGCGCGCCGCACCGAGCCGTTCCATCGCGGCCACGGTCCCCTCCAGCACGCCGGCGAGGGCGCCGCGCCAGCCGGCATGCGCGGCACCGATCACGCCGGCATTGGCATCGAGCAACAGCACCGGCGCGCAGTCGGCGGTGACGACGCCGAGCGCGATCCCGCGCCGGCGCGTGACGAGCGCATCGGCCTGCGGGCGCGCGTCGTTGCCCCAGGGATCGTCCACCACGGCCACCTCCGTGCCGTGCACCTGGAACACGCCGACCAGCGCC
>NZ_JBHYDW010000277.1:0-1845 GCF_051860475.1 Elioraea sp.
GCGCTGATCGAGGAACGGCGCCGGCTCGAGCGCGAGGTCGCGGAGCTCCGCCGCAGGCTCGCCACGGGCGGGGCGGGCGCCGCGCCGGCGTTCGAGGAGGTGGGCGGGGTGAAGCTCGCCGCGCGCGTGGTCGAGGTGCCGGCGCGCGACCTGAAGGGCCTCGCCGACGAGATCCGCAAGGGGATGGGCTCGGGCGTGGTCGCGCTCGTTTCGCCGATGGACGGCAAGGCGTCGATCGTGGTGAGCGTCACGCCAGATCTGTCCGGACGGTTCTCGGCGGTCGAGCTGGTGAAGGCGGCCGCCGCCGCGGTCGGCGGCAAGGGCGGCGGTGGCCGGCCCGACATGGCGCAGGCGGGCGGGCCGGACGGGGCGAAGGCAGAGGCGGCACTCGCGGCGGTGCGGGGGGCGCTCGCGGCCTGACGGAGGCGCGTATGGCGGACGAGGCGGTCCTGTTCGTCTATGTCACGGCGGCGAGCGCCGACGAGGCGCGACGGATCGGCCGCGCGCTGGTCGAGGAGGGGCTCGCCGCCTGCGTGAACCTGCCCGCGCCACACACCGCCATCTATCGCTGGGAGGGCGCGGTGGCGGAGGACACCGAGCAGGCGCTGATCGCCAAGACCACGGCAGCGCGCCTCGACGAGCTCGCCCGCCGCGTGCGCGCGCTCTCGTCCTACGACGTCCCCTGCATCGTCGCGCTGCCGGTGACCGCCGGCGATGCCGAGTTCCTTGCCTGGGTCGGCATGCAGGTGCGGCTGCCACCCTCCGGCTGAGGCGCAGCGTTTGCGCGCGGGCGCCGCGTCCGCCATCCTTTGCGGCGGAACACGTCAACCGGGAGGACTGATCATGCTGCATCGTCGCCGTGTGCTTGCAGCGCCACTTGCCCTTGCGGCTGCCCCGCTCGCGCGTCCGGCCCTGGCCCAGGCTTGGCCCGCGCGCACCGTGCGCATCATCGTGCCCTGGCCGCCGGCCGGCTCGACCGACGTGCTGGTGCGCTTCTATGCCGAGCGGCTGCAATCCCTGCTTGGCCAGAGCGTCGTGGTCGAGAACCGCCCCGGCGCGGGCGGCAATATCGGCGTCGATGTCGTCGCCAAGTCGACGCCCGACGGCCACACGATCGGCATCGCCGCGGTCGCGCACCTGTCGATCAACCCGTATCTCTACGCGCGCCTTGCCTACGATCCGCAGTCGCTGATGCTGGTCGGCGTGGCGTGGGAGCTGCCGAACTGCGCGGTCGTTCCGGCCGAGCACAATCCCTCTCGCACGCTTCAGGAGTTCATCGCCTGGGCCAAGGCGAAGCCCGATGGGATCACCTACGGCTCGCCCGGCGTGGGCACGACGCCGCATCTTTCCGGCGCCTTGTTCTGCACCAGGGTCGGCATCCAGGGAACCCATGTGCCGTTCCGCGGCGCGGCCCAGGCGATCCCGGTGATGCTGGGCGGTCAGCTCGACTTCGCGCTCGACAACCTGACCAGCTACGTGCCGGTGATCCGCGAGGGGCGGATGCGGGCCCTCGCCGTGACCTCGGCGCAGCGTGTGCCGACCATGCCGGACGTGCCCACGATGGCGGAGGCGGGCGTGCCCGACTTCGTCGTCACCTCCTGGCAGAGCTTCTTCTTCCCGCCCGGCACGCCGCCGGCGGTGATCCAGCGCATGAACGCTGCGCTGAAGGAGATCAGCGAGGACGAGGCGATGCGCAAGCGCTTCCTCGACGCCGGTGCCTTCATGGCGTGGTCGACGCCCGAGGAGGCGACGGCGCGTGCCGAGCGCGAGCGGCCGATGTGGCGCGAGGCGGTGCAGATCTCGGGCGCGCGCGTGGAGTGACGCCGATCGGAGGCGTGGGGGGGG
>NZ_JBHYDW010000278.1:0-1813 GCF_051860475.1 Elioraea sp.
CAGATGCGAGCCCAACGCCACCACCCAAAATCTCTCCAATATAAACCGCCACGTGTTTTCTGACCAAGATTCCATGACTTCTACAATACTGATAGTCAAAATAATGGGTCGCAATAGACAGCATAATACCAATAACTAAAAATAACAGCGCGGTCAGAAAATATACTTTCATTTCACCTAACGCTCTATTCAAGTGCCTACGCCTTTTCTTTCTTCATGATCACGAAGCTGAACACGCCGGCCGCCTCGCTGAACGCGACCAGGGCATGCCCGGTCGTTTCGCAATAGTTGCGGAAATCCTTGACCGACGCGGGATCGGTCGCCAGCACGCGCAGCCGCTCGCCGGCGGCGAGACCACGCAGCGCCTTGTTCGCGCGCAGCACCGGCAGCGGGCAGCTCAGCCCCTTCAGATCGAGCAGTGTCTCCCCCATGGCCGCACTCTGCGCCGCGGCCCCCCGCTTGAGCAAGACGGCGCCGCGGGGCCAGAGTGCGGGCATGCGCATCGGCATCGACCTCGGCGGCACCAAGATCGAGATCATCGCGCTGGACACGGAGGGGCAGGAACGCCACCGCGAACGCATCGCCACGCCCGGCGACTATTACGGCGTGATCGGCGCGATCCGCGGCCTGGTCGAGGCGGCGGAGGCCCGGCTCGGCGAGAGCGGCAGCGTCGGCATCGGCATGCCCGGCTGCATCAGCCCCGCGACCGGGCTCGTGAAGGGCGCCAACAGCGTGTTCCTCAACGGCAAGCCGTTCGACCGCGACCTTGCGGATGCGCTCGGCCGTCCTGTGCGCGTGACCAACGACGCCAACTGCTTCGCGCTCTCCGAGGCCTCGGACGGCGCGGCCGCCGGCAAGCGCGTGGTGTTCGGCGTGATCATGGGCACGGGCTGCGGCGGCGGGGTTGTCGTGGATGGGCGCGTGCTCGAGGGCCCGCACGCGATCGCCGGCGAGTGGGGGCACACGCCGCTGCCCTGGCCGTCGGCGGTGGAGGTGCCCGGACGGCGCTGCTGGTGCGGACGGTACGGCTGCCTCGAGACCTGGATCAGCGGCACCGGGCTCGCGCAGGACTGCGACGGGCCGGGCGCGCGCGACGCGGTCGCGGTGGAGCGCCGCTCCGAGGCCGGCGAGGAGCGCGCGCGCGCCGCCCTCGCCCGCCATGCCGACCGGCTCGCGCGCGGGCTCGCGGTGATCATCGACCTGATCGATCCGGATGCGATCGTGCTCGGCGGCGGCGTGTCGAACATGGCGCATCTCTACGAGGCGATCCCCCGTCTGCTGCCGGCTTACGTGTTCTCGGACGTCGTCACCACACCGGTGCTGAGGGCCAAGCACGGCGACAGCTCGGGCGTGCGCGGCGCGGCCTGGCTCTGGCGACCCGGCGAGGTGCCGTGATCCCGACGTTCTGCCGCAACTGCGACTGGCACGCGGCGGAGCGCGAGGACCTCCCCGCCTGCCCGCGCTGCGGCGGGACGCGCCTGGTGCGGCACGCGGAGCTCTTCTCCCTCGCGATCGCGCATCTCGACGCGGATGCGTTCTACGCGAGCGTCGAGAAGCGCGACCGGCCGGAGCTTGCGGCGGTGCCGGTGATCGTCGGCGGCGGCAAGCGCGGCGTCGTCACCGCCGCCTGCTACGTCGCGCGGCGCTACGGCGTCCGGTCGGCGATGCCGATGTTCAATGCCCTGCGCGCCTGCCCGGAGGCAGTGGTGATCCGACCCGACATGGCGAAATACGTCGCGGTCGGGCGCGACCTCCGCGCGCTCATGCAGCGGCTCACCCCGCTGGTCGAACCCCTGTCGATCGACGAGGCGGT
>NZ_JBHYDW010000279.1:0-1765 GCF_051860475.1 Elioraea sp.
GGTAGCGAACTCTCTCCGCACTCCCGAGCCCTGGGGTCGATCGCGGCGATGCTGCGGCTCCTGAGCCGCACGATCCCGCGCGCCAGGATCTGACACACCTCGCGCAGGTGGGGTGGGAGGTGGTCGTTGCTGGGCCGGGACGCGCGCTGCATCCCGCAACACTACGAATCAAAGCCCCCGTGGATGGAGTGCGTTTTTGTAGCGCCCCGGGACCAGTTACGACCCGAGTTGCCGCCCCACCCAGATCACCCGCCCGACCACGGTGACGTCATCCGGCCGCACGCCGCGCTGCGGCTCGTAGGCCTTGTTGTCGGAGAGGATGGTGATCAGCCCCTGCACCACCTCGACCTGCAGCCGCTTCACCTGCAACCCGCCATCGGTGCGGATCACGTAGATGCCGTCGGTGCGCCGGGGCCGGTTCTGCGCGCAATCGACGAGCACCGAATCGCCCGGCCTCAGGGTGGGCTCCATGGAGTCGCCGCGCACCCCGATCACGGCGAGCTGGTCGAGCGGGGCGGCGGTGACCGAGCGCACCCACTCCTCGCGGAAGGCGATCCGGTAGAGTGCGGCCTCCGGATCGAGGTGCTCGCCCGCGCCGGGCGGGGCGCAGGCGTCGTAGACGGGCAGCAGGGCCCAGGAGTCGCCGGCCATGCGGATCCGCTCGGCGGTGAACGGAACCCGCTCCGGCGCTGGGGGCGGCCTGGGCTTGCGGCTCACCCGCTGGCCCAGCACCACGGAGGCCTGTTCGAGCGTGGCGATTGCCTCGGCGCTGTCGTCTTCACCGAACAGCAGCGCCTGCCAGGTGATGCCGAGGGGCCGGGCGAGCTCGCGTGCGGCGCGTGCGGTGAGCGGTCTTCGCCCGCTCTCGTAGGCGCGGTAGGTTGCTTCGGGGAGGCCTGCGAGGCGGGCGAGTTCGGCGCCGCTGTCGATGCCCCTGAGGGTGCGAAAGCGGCGGAGCCGGTCTGCGGTGGTCTCCATGCGCTGCATTATGTAGCGCTTCGTGAGCGATTGTATAGCACAATCGTCGCGCGAGAAAACAGTCTTGTTTGTGTCGCATGGCGCGGCCTATCTCGCCCGCATGCAACCGAGCACAGCCCGCAAACCGACCTCCGATCCAGAGCCTCCAGCCGCACGACGCCGCGCCGGCGCAGCGCCTGGCAGCTTCGCCGAGGTGATCAATCTCTGGCCCAGCGCGGCGGAACTCGCCGCCGTGCTCGACGTCGAGGCGGTGACGGTGCGGGCCTGGCGGCGGCGCGGCATCCCGGCGCGCTACTGGTCGGCGGTGGCCGAGGCTGCGCGCAAGTCGGGCCGTCCGGTGGATGAGCGGCTGCTCGCGGAGCTCGCGTCGGTGCGGCGGGCGCGGCTCTATGGGTAGGCGCTCGCGCGACAAGGGCGCGCGCCGTGAGCGCGCGATCGCCGAGCTGCACACGGCGTGCGGGCTGCTGCGATGAGCGAACCCATCGCGCATCTGGATCAGCGGCAGCTCGCGCCCCGCTGGCACCTGAGCCCGCGCACACTCGAGCGCTGGCGCAGCCAGGGCGAAGGCCCGGCATTCCTGAAGCTCGGCGGACGCGTCGTCTACCGCCTCTCTGACATCGAGGCGTTCGAGACGCAGTCGGCACGAACGACGTCCCCCCCCAAAGCCCGTCCGCGAACAGGAGCATTGCATGATCACGCGCCCCAACCGTCCGACGCTGGAGAGCGTCCGACACACCGCCGTTGGCGAGCTGCTCACCTTGCCCGCGGAGCATCTGGCGCTGTTGCA
>NZ_JBHYDW010000280.1:0-1734 GCF_051860475.1 Elioraea sp.
CGGCCCGGCGGCAATGCCACCGGCGTCGTCGCCAACACCCCGCAGGCGGAGGGCAAGCGCATCGAGATCGCGGCCGAGCTCACGCCGCCCGGCACGCCGCTCGCGGTGCTGTTCCATCGCGGCACGGATTCGCTGGCCCCGCGCCTCGCTGCGATGCAGGCCGCGGCGCGCCAGGCGGGCCGTGCACTGATCGTGCAGGAATGGGAGGGGCCCGGCGGTGTCGCGGCGGCGGTGGCCGCGCTTGCGGCGCGCGGCGTGCGCGGGGTGGCGCTGGGCGGCACGCCGGAATCGCTGCGCGACGCCCGCGCGATCGCCGCCGCCGCGGGCGCCGCGCGCATCGCCACCATCGGCCAGTGGCGCAGCATGGTGGCGGAGGGCTGCACCGCGAGCCATGGACCCGACTTCCACGCGCTCTATGCGCGCGTGGCGCATTTCACGGCACTCATCCTGCGCGGCACACCGCCCGGCGACCTGCCCATCGAGGCGCCGGCACGCATCGAGACGGTGGTGCACCTCGGCGCGGCGAGCGCGCTCGGCCTTCAGGTCCCGGTGGCCCTGCTGGCTCGCGCGGACGAGGTGGTCGAATGACCGCGCGGCCCTCATTCCAGCGGCGGCAGGGCGCGGAGATAGGCAAGCAGGTCGGCACGATCGCCTTCCGTCATCCGTGCCCAGCCGGCGGCGCGGCTGCCCATCGTCAGGTAGAGGCGGCGCCCGTCGCGGCCAATGCCCTCCGCGACCACGCGCCACACCTCCGCCTCCGTCCAGGCGCCGATGCCGGCGTCGGGATGCGGGGTGATGTTGCGCGCCGGCAGCGGTCCCGACGGGGTCTGGAACACCCGCCCGCCCGCGCCGATGCGCGCGGGGTCGGCGCGGTCCAGCGCGACGCGGGGCGAGTGGCAGTCCATGCAGTGCAGCAGCGTGACGGCGAGGTATTCGCCGCGCCGTACGGGGTCGTCGCCGGGCGGCGCGGGCACGGTCGCCACGGGCTCGAAGCGCGTCGGGCTGCGCGGGAAGCTGCTGCGCTCCGTCACGGGATTGCGCACAGGCGGGATGGTGCGGAGATAGGCCCAGACCGCCGCGAGGTCGCCGTCCGAGATGCCGCGATAGGCCTCGACCGGCATGGGAGGCCCGATCAACGAGCCGTCCGGCCGGCGGCCGTTGCGCATCGCATCGGCGAACTGCGCTGCGGTCCAGGCGCCGATCCCCGTGTCGGGATCGGGCGTGATGTTCGGCGTCACGGCGCGCAGCCCTACATTGGCGAAGACACGACCACCCGCCTGGCGCATCGCCGGGTCGGCGCGGCCTCTCGCGTCCGGCGTGTCATGGCAGGTCCCGCATTGCATGACGACATCGACCAGGTACTGCCCGCGCGCGACCTGCGGCGTGTCGGCCAGTGCCGGAACGGCAAGGATGGTGCTGGCCAGAATGAACGACCGGAGCTTGTTCATGGGATGCCTCCTTCTCCGGGCCGCAACTTCGGCCCCGGCGCGGTTCGGCGCTGTGCGACTTCGCACGCCGTGTGGCGGGCCCCGCCCGGCGCGCGGGCGGAGGAGGTGATCGGATGATCGCGCGCCGTTCGCTCCTGGCGCTGCCTCTCGCCGCGCCGGCGCTGGCCCAGCCTGCTCCCGCGCAGCCCGGGCCGCCCCGCATCGGCTGGCTCACGGCGCAGCGCGAAGCCTCGCTCGCGCCCTTCATCCCGGCGCTGCGCGCAGGCCTCGTCGAACGGAACCTCGT
>NZ_JBHYDW010000281.1:0-1718 GCF_051860475.1 Elioraea sp.
CTCTATTGCTGCGGCCCCGCCGGCGGCGGCGGCGTACGCACCGCTGTCACGCGCCGCGTCGCCACGACCTCGGCGCTGATCCCGCGCGACCTCGTCCGCCCGCGCATCGCGATGGTCTCGCCGTGATCACCGTGCCCCTGCACGCGATCGCCCATGCACGCACGGGCGACAAGGGCAACCGGCTGAACGTCGCGGTGATCGCGCACCACGCGGATGTCTGGGAGGTACTGGTCGAGCAGGTGACCGAGGACCGCGTCGCCTCCCTGTTCGCACACCGCCGCCCGACCGCCGTGCGGCGCTACCTGCTGCCCAAGCTGCACGCGCTCAATCTCGTCATCGACGACGTGCTGGAGGGCGGAGTGAACACCGCGCTCAACCTCGACGGGCACGGCAAGGCGCTGTCCTTCCTCGTCCTCACCCTGCCGGTCACCGTCGGCAAGGACGCGCTTGCCGCGGTGCGGGCCACCCTCGACGCGCGGGCGCATCGCCCTTAGCGTCCGGCGTCCCGTCCCGGAGGCCCCACTTTGCTCCAGATCCGTACCCCGTACCTCATCTTTCTCGGCGAGGCGCATGACCAGCTCGCCGGCAAGACCGGCGTCGGTGTCGCGCAGTGGCGCCCGGATGCCTGCGTCGGCCAGATGCGCCTGCCAGGCTGCAAGGCCGATGCAGGCCTGCTCGATCTGACGCTGGAGGAGGCGGCCGAAAAGGGCGCGAAGACGTTCCTGATCGGCACCACCACGCGCGGCGGTCGCATCAACGCAGAGTGGCAGAAGCTGATGATCCGCGCGATCGAGCTCGGCATGGACGTCGCGTCCGGCCTGCACGACCGCATCGCCGACCAGCCGGCGGTGGCGGAGGCTGCCAAGCTGCATGGCCGCGCGGTCCATGACGTGCGCCACCCGAAGGACGTGTTCCCGGTGGGCACTGGGGTGAAGCGCGCGGGCAAGCGCGTGCTGACCGTCGGCACCGACTGCTCGATCGGCAAGATGTTCACCGGGCTTGCACTCGAGCGCGACATGCGGGCGGCCGGCATGAAGGCGACCTTCCGCGCCACCGGCCAGACCGGCATCCTGATCGCCGGGTCGGGCATTCCGCTCGACGCGGTGGTGGCGGATTTCATCTCGGGTGCGGTGGAGATGCTCTGCCCCGCCAACGATCCCGACCACTGGGACGTGGTGGAAGGCCAGGCGACCGTGCTGCACCCCTCCTATGCCGGCGTGACGGTCGGGCTGGCGATGGGCGCGCAGCCTGACGCGATGGTGATGGTGCACGACCCGACGCGGCGGAGCATGCGCGGGCTCGGTGACCGGCCGGTGCCGGGGATCGCCGAGACCATCGAGGCGCATGTCGCGGCCGCGCGCATCACCAACCCGGCGGCGACGGTGATCGGCATCAGCCTGAACACCCAGCACATGAGTGAGGCGGCCGCGCTGCGCGAGATCGCCGAGACGGAAGCGCGCTTCGGCCTGCCGACGATCGACCCGGCGCGTACCGGCTGCGGCAGGGTCGTCGATGTCCTGAAGGCGATGTGACGATGGTGGCGAAGCTCTCCGTCCGCGAGCAGGTGTTCAAGCTGAAGGGTTCGTTCCGCATCAGCCGCGGCGCACGCACCGAGGCGCGCGTGCTCCTGTGCGAGATCGAACACGACGGCATCATCGCCAGCGGCGAATGCACACCCTATGCGCGCTACGGCGAGACGGTCGAGGAGGTGGCGGGGG
>NZ_JBHYDW010000282.1:0-1653 GCF_051860475.1 Elioraea sp.
GGGGGGGTATGGTGGCTCGCTGGGCCCCCGGGGGTCCCCCCCCCGGCTGGGGGGGGGGGGTCTGGGGGGGCCCACGGCCCGCGCCCCGAATCGCGGCGGACCCGCCATGCCTCGATCGGGTGGTGCGGGATGATCCTCACCGGGCGGTCCGACAGCATGTCGGCGACGCCGCCCTGGAGGAACGACAGGCGCACCACCTCCGTGCGGGGATCGGGCGGGATCGCGAGGTCGTCGCCTATCCGCGTCAGTCATGGCGACGCCTGCGCGCGATCCGGCTCGACCGCGCGGATGACGAACTCCTCCATCCAGGGCTGGTACTGCTCCCACAGTGCGCGCAGGTGCGGGATCGGGTCGGCGCCGCCGTCCACGCGCAGATCGACCAGCGGGAAGCTCTCGCGGTGCACCACCAACAGCACCGCCGAGAACACCGGCCCGTGCTCGCCCCCGGCCGCGAGCCCGGCCTCGAGCCCGCGCAGCAGCCGCTCGGCGAGCAGGGCCGACTGGTCGGCGCCGAACGCGTCCGCCATCGCCTGCGGCACGCGGTCATTGGCGAGGATGTTGCCGATCGCGATGCAGTCGGGCGCGTGACCCGCGCCGAAGGCGGGCTTCACCTTCGCGCCGTGGAAGTGCGCGGTGCGTCCGGCGGCGTCGATCGCGGCGAGCTGGCGCCAGGCGTGATGCGGCGTCGAGACGACCAGCGCGTCGACCGCCTCCGGCGCGGTGCAGCCCGATCGCAGCAGCGCGATCCCGCGCGGGCCGAGCCGCGGATCGGTGCGATGCTGCGTCAGCACCGCGCCCACGCCGGGCGCGCAGAACGGCACGCGCGAGCCGACCGCGATGCTCGAGGTCGACACGGCGGCGCCGAACTGCCCGGTTCGTGCGCACCGTCCGAGCAGCGAGAAGGTCATCGGTCCCCCATCGTCGCTGCGGCCAGCGTTCCGGCGCCCTGGTCGCGCTTGCTCCGGAGCGGCGCCATGTCTCCCGGCGGGCATTCAACGCGTGCGCCACCGGTGTGTCCAGTGCCGATGCACCGCCGATCGGCCGGTTGCGCATCCGGCGCACCGGTGCTGGCATCGCCGGCGGAACAATCCGGCGAGACGGGCATGGCGCATCTTCGCCTGCGCAGGGTCAACACGCGCGACGTGCACGGCCCTCGGGCTCTCGACACCGACGTGTGCATGGCGGTGCGCGCCGGCGGGCATGTCCATCTGCGCGGCCAGGCCGGCTTCGATCTGCGAAACCGCCCGCCGCGGTCGCAGAGCGCGTGCACGTCCGCGCGACGATGCGCGGGCTGGCCCGGATGCGTCCGAGCACCGCTTCAAGCACCGTCGATCCGGAAACCACCACCCCACCCTCCATGCTGTCACGGGAGAGCGCCATGTCCGATCCCAAGGCCCACGAAGCCGCGCTTGCACCGGCGCTGCCCGACATCCTCGCGATGGCGCGGCGCGTTGTCGATATCGACAGTGGCAGCTACGACGCGGCGGGCGTGAACGCGGTGATCGACATCTGGGCGGGCATGCTCTCCGGCCTCGGCTTCACGGTGGACCGCGCGGCGTTGCCCGGCCGGGGTGATCAGATGACCGCCGAGCTCGCGCTCGGCAACGGCCCGCGGCTGCTGATCCTCGGCCACGCCGACACGGTCTGGCCAGC
>NZ_JBHYDW010000283.1:0-1651 GCF_051860475.1 Elioraea sp.
GTTCTCGGCCGAGGAGATCGCCGCGTTGACCGAGGCCGGCGTGGTGGTGGAACGGCGCCGCGGCGCGACGCCGAAGCCGGCTGCACAGCCGAAGGCGGCGGAGTAGTCATACCTGCAAGCCAAAGGCTTGACCTTTGGCCTGCCGGTATGGCGCGCGGGGTTGGTGGGGCGGCCGCGCGCGAAAACAAAGGCGGATACCCGGCCGACAAAGGATTGACCTTTGTCGGCCGGGTATCAGCCGAGCAACGCGGCGACGCGCGGCGCTGCGATTGCGGCGAGCAGCAGCAGCAGCGCCAGCCCCCAGAGATAGACCTTGCTCGGCTTCTCGGCGAGCTGCGCCGCCACCTGCGCGCGCAGCCGCTCGAGCTCGGCCTTGGTCGCGGCCCCGGGCACGGTCGCGTCGATCCGCGCGATCATCGGCTCGACGCGCGCCAGCATTGCGGCGACCTCGGCGACCTCGCGCTCGAGCTGATCGACGCGCGCGCCGAGATCGCTCGGCAGCGGGGGCGGGGCGCCGCCGCCCACCCGGCGCTCGATCTCGCGGATGCGCTGGCGCAGCAGGGTCAGGTCGGGACCGTCAGCCATGCGGCCCCGCCTCCAGAAGGTCGATCGACGCTTCCAGCTCCTTCGCCAGCCCCCGAATCGCGAACTGCGCCGCCTGCATGTGCTCTTGATGCGTCCGTAACGCGGCGGGATCAAGCCTTTCCCCGGCGGAAAGTTTCAGCAGCGCCTCCGTCACGATCGTCTGGGCGGCATTCAGGTTCGCCAGCGCCTCGGCGATCCGCGTCATGGTGTGCATCAGCCCGATCGCGAGCCGGCGCATCTCGGCGTCGTTCATGCCGAGCGCCTTTCCTGCGGCTCCTCGTCGGCGCCGGGCAGCTCGGCCTCCGCCTGCAGACGCCGATAGCTGCGCATGCCAAGCGGAATGAGCGCGGCATAGATCACCCCGGCGGCGGCGAGCGCGGCCCAGGGCTCGCTGACCAGCAGCGCGACATAGAGCCCCGCACCCAGCAGCAGCGGCAGCACGTACTCGTGCGGCACCTTGAAGTTCTTGAAGCTCCAGGTCGGCAGGGTGCTGACCATCAGCGCCGCGACCGCGAGCAGCACGGCGGCGGACAGGATCGGATGGCGGGCGATGTCCGCCAGCATCGCCACGCCATGCGCCTCGGCCTGGAGGAAGAGGAACAGTGGAAAGAGCGCGAGCCCGGCGGCCGCCGGCGCCGGCACGCCGGTGAAGAAGTTGTAGGCGTAGGCCGGCCGCGGCGCGCCGTCGATCGCGGCGTTGAAGCGCGCGAGCCGGAGCGCGGTGCAGACCGCGTACATCAGGCAGGGCGCCCAGCCGAGCCCGCCCCAGACCGAGAGCGTCCAGAGATAGAGCACCAGCGCCGGGGCGACGCCGAAGCAGAGGAAGTCGGCCAGGCTGTCGAACTCGGCGCCGAAGCGGCTCGTCGCCTTGAGCAGGCGCGCGATCCGCCCGTCCAGCCCGTCGATCACGGCGGCGATGACGATCGCGATCGCCGCCGCCTCCCAGCGCTCCATCAGCGCGAAGCGGATCGCGGTCAGCCCGGCGCAAAGCCCCACCAGCGTCATCAGGTTGGGGATCAGGCGGTTGAACGAGAGGCCACGGAAGCGCGGGCGTGAGCGGCGCTTG
>NZ_JBHYDW010000284.1:0-1636 GCF_051860475.1 Elioraea sp.
TCCCGTTCAATGACTGGCAGGCGGTGCTGGCCGAGGCGAATGACAGCGAGTACGGGCTGGCCGCGAGCGTGTGGACCAACAACCTGAAGGTCGGGCTGCGCATGGCGCACGCGCTGGAGGCCGGTCTGGTGCAGATCAACCAGAACCTGGTGGTGCAGGCGAACCTGAGCTACGGCGGGATCAAGAGCTCCGGCCTCGGCAAGGAGGCGTCGCTGGAGGCGATGCTGGAGCACTTCATGCACAAGAAGACGATCATGGTGAATATGGGGTAGGGATTGGCGGTGGCGTCGTTGTCCAAGATTCGCCTTTTGTCAAACCGTGGCGCCGAGGCCAACCGCCTGGGCAATCTGGATTGGTCAACTGCACTACCGCAGCGCGGTTGACGCAGAACGCCACCAAGAACCGTTCGAGCTTGACCAGAGCCTCAATATCTTGAGGTTGCAGATTGATCCGGCGCGAGATGCTGTGCTAGGCACATTCAGGATGGCTGTCAGACTCGCGTGTGCGCAACGTTTAAAGTTGAGGACGTGCCATGGTGAAACGCGCGCCTGAGACTCTAACAAGATTGTCCCTGGCGTCTAATGAATGCGATTATTTGACGGACGTCGAACGAATTGAGATTTGCCGCAACATATTCTCTGCTGTTTTGGTTGAAGCTAAATCAAAGAACGTACAATATCACGAAGAAGAGAACGAAGAGATATTACTAAAAGTACGAGAGATAGAAGAGAAAGAAGTAGAGAGAATGCTAGAAAGAAGAAAATAGCCGTGCGGCCATACCAGCTTTCTGTATCTTTCTCAGCCCATTGGGCGACTTTCTCATCAAATGTCAGGGGCCATGAATCGGGGTGCTGTACTGAATTTCGTTCTTTCTCCAGGTAGTGACTGACGGTAACGTGGTGCCTAATTTCGTTTGGAACTTGTATCCGAAAGTAAGTTTCTGTAGCTATCCACATCATCAGAACCGCTATCATCGCGATGCAAGAGAAGAGTAGAACTTCGCCGTCGATTTTATTAGCTATTGTCGTATCGCCCCCGACAAGCCGCAAATTAAGTCCGACCGCAAATCCCTGGAGGGCCAGTGTCAACGTAACATATCTCGTGAACTCAAACTGTGAAATAAAGGAATTGAGTCGGCTCCACGGTGGAATTTGCATCATTCCTGTCCACAACCTGAGCATCTAGTTACCTACATATCTCTCTACAATTCAGTATGAAAACGCACGACAAGTAATTTCTAATTGCTACAGACTTTATGGCAATGACCCTAGTCTCGCTGTAGATGAACTGCACAATCTCTCGAGAGTGTATCTTGAAGTCAATCACAGATAATAAAAGTTGCCGTGCGCCATTGCGCGTCGCATCACGCAGGCCACGCTCACGCAATGATTGCTGTTGATATCCAGACGTTTTGGTCGCTGAAATATCAGCATTTAATACAATTCTTTGAATCTCTGGATTCACTATTTCCTCGATCATGTTGCGAAGAAATCTCGATGCTCGCTGCCTTTCCACTGTATCCCCATAACCGTAGCGAGTAAGCTGCTGTACCAGTTTTGCCTCTAGTGCTTCGTTGAATCCAACTCTCTTTTCCTTTTCTCAACGGCATCCCGGATCGGAGCATGCCGGTCGGGTG
>NZ_JBHYDW010000285.1:0-1626 GCF_051860475.1 Elioraea sp.
AACTCCTCACCATCCTCAACGCCATCCTCAGGGATCGACGCCCGTGGCAAAACGCTTGACCATCAAGACAGTCGCTTCCCCCAGACCCCTATCCCATGACCTCAGGTCAGGGCGGTCACCGCCATCTCGACCGCGAGCCGGGCGCCACGACGCTCCGGATCGCCGCCCGGGTCGTAGGCGGCAAGCCCGAGGCAGCGCATGGGCACCGCCCGTGCCGCCGCCGCGATCGAGGCCAGCAAGGCCGCGCGCGGCGGCCAGTGCGGCGCCGGCGTCAGCGGACCGGGAACCTCCTCGGTACCGGCCACGTCGAGGTCGATATGCATGTACCAGCCCGGCGCGGCAGAGGCGCGCGCCGCCAGCAGCGCGGCCGTGCGCTCGGCCGCATCAGCGCCGATCGCCGCCGCGTCCAGCCGCGCGATCGGGTGCAACGCGAGCGCCTGCTCCTCCTCCGGATCGAGATCCGACGCCCCGATCAACGCCGCCGCCGCCGCTGCCACCGGAGACGCGAGCCCCGCCGCCTCGCGCCAGTCGTCGAACTCCCAGCCGAGGCAGACGGCATAGGGCATGCCCCCGAGCAGCCCGGTCGAGGTCGTGCGCAGCGTGTGCATGTCGCCATGCGCGTCATACCAGACGATGCCGCTCGCCCCGCAGACGCGCGCCACGCCGCCGGCGGGGCCGACCGCCTGGGTGCAGTTGCCCTCCAGCACCAGCGACATCGCGCCCGAGCCGATCGCCTCGGCCACCGCGTCCGACACCATCGCCGCGATCGCGCCGAGATTGGTCACCGGATCGCGCGTGCGCCGCTCGCGCGGGAAGACGATCTCGACCGGCTCAGCGACACCGTGGCCCTGCGCACGCAGCGCGTCCACGAGCCCGGCCTCGAGCATCGCCGCCGGACCGCGCGCCTGGCCCCAGCGCGCGACGTCGCCGGCATAGGGGACGAGGATCGGGCGAATCTGCATCACACCTGACTCCGTTCCGTCATGGGTATGACCCTGCGGGGACGGGCAGGGGTCATCGGCTCCGCACCGGGCGGCCCTCGATCGGATATTGCGGATCGTTGTAGCCGGGCGTCGAGGGATGGCCGGGTGTGACCAGCCGGTCCACCAACGCCTCGTCCTCGGCGATGAACCGATGATCGAGCGCGCCGAGATACTCCTCCCACTGCGCCTCGGTGCGCGGCCCCGCGACCACGCCGGTGACCAGCCGGTTGTTGAGCAGCCATGCGATCGCGAACCGGCCGGGCGTGATGCCGCGCTGGTCGGCCCGCGCCGCGAGCTGCTCGGCGATCGCGAGGCTCTCCGGCCGCCACTCCGTCTCCATCATCCGCTTGTCGCGGCGGGCCGCACGCGAGTCCTCCGGCGGCGCCACATTGGCGCGATACTTCCCGGTCAGCACGCCGCGCGCGAGCGGGGAGTAGGGAAACACGCCGAGCCCGTAATGCGCGCAGGCGGGCAGATGCTCGACCTCCACCATCCGATTGAGCGCGTTGTAGAGCGGCTGGCTGACGACCGGCCGGTCGATCCCCGCCTCGTCGCAGAGCCGGCAGATCTCGGCGACGCGCCAGGCGCGGTAGTTGGAGACGCCGAAATGGCGGATCTTGCCCGCCCGGATCAGATCGGCGAG
>NZ_JBHYDW010000286.1:0-1542 GCF_051860475.1 Elioraea sp.
CACGGCCGGATCGGCGTTCATCCACGCCTCCTCGACCTTCAGCAGCGGTCCGAGCGCGCCGTCGCTGTCAGGCAGCAGCAGCACCTCGCCGACCCGGCGCAGGATGGCGGCCTCGCGCGCGAACCAGCCGACGGTGTCGAACGACGGCCCGAGCGGCAGCACGCCGCAGGGGTTCACCGCCCCCCAGGTGGGACGGATGCCGAACAGGCCGCAGTAGCTTGCCGGGATGCGGACCGAGCCCGCCGTGTCGGAGCCGAGCGCGAAGTCGAACAGCCCGGCGGCGAGCCCGGCCGCCGAGCCGCAGGACGACCCGCCGGGGAAACGATCGGGGCAGACCGGATTGGTCGGCGTGCCGTACCAGAGGTTCTCGCCCGTGAGCCCGGCAGCCAGCTCCACCGTCCTGGTCTTGCCGACCATCGACGCGCCGGCCTCGACCAGCATGGTCACACAGGGAGCGGTGACGGAGGCCGGCGGATGGGTGCGCGCCCAGTCCGGGTTGCCGAAGGTCGAGACGTGGCCGGCGACGTCGTACAGGTCCTTGAGGCCAAAGGTCAGCCCCGCGAGCGGACCGGAGGCGGCGCCCGCGATGGTCACACGGGGACCCGGCATGAAGGCGCCGACGGGGTCGCCCTCGTCCTTCGCCACGCGCCGCGCCGTTCTGGTCGCCATCTCCCACCTCCATCGCTGTCCGGGGCCGACTCTGGCAGAGCCCGCGCCGCCGTGCAGCCCCCCGGCGCCGCTCAGGGCACGGCGGCGAAGATCGCGCCGAGCAGCGCATCGGCGAGGAAGGCGCCGGGATAGGCCAGCACGGCGGCGAGCAGCAGCAGGACCGCGATCCGCCGTCCGCCCCGGCCGAGCCCCGCGGCGATGCGCGCGAGGCGGCCGGGGCGCGGGCGCCGGCGGGCCATGCTGCGGGTTCGGGCCTTCCTCATCGCTTCCGTGTAGCGCGTCCGGGCCGATGGCGTGGAGAGGGATGCGCCGGCGCTGGTTGACCGGCCGAGCGCCCGGGGCTCATCCTCCGCCCCGCCATGCTGCTGCTCATCGACAACTACGACAGCTTCACCTTCAATCTCTTCCACTTCCTGGGCGATCTGGGGGCGGAGACGGAGGTGGTGCGCAACGACGCGATCACCGTCGCCGACGCGCTCGCGCGCGGACCGGAGGCGATCGTGCTCAGCCCCGGGCCCTGCGATCCCGACAAGGCGGGCATCTGCCTCGACCTGATCGCGGCCGCCGCCGAGGCGCGGCTGTCGCTGCTCGGCGTCTGCCTCGGCCACCAGGCGATCGGGCAAGCCTTCGGCGGCAAGGTGGTGCGCGCGCCCGCGCCGTGGCACGGCAAGGTGGACAGCGTCCGCCACGGCGGCACCGACATCTTCGAGGCCGTGCCGAGCCCGTTCCGCGCGACGCGCTATCACAGCCTGATCGTCGATCGCGACACCCTGCCCGACACGCTGGAAACCACCGCGGTGAACGAGGCGGGGATCGTCATGGGGATGCGGCACCGCACGCTGCCGATCTTCGGCGTGCAGTTCCACCCCGAGT
>NZ_JBHYDW010000287.1:0-1502 GCF_051860475.1 Elioraea sp.
GCCGCTCTGCATCCGTTCCGCGCGCAGCATGCCCGCAAGACCGCGCAGCGCGAGCTCCGGGTTGGTGAGCAGCGGCGGGGCGACGAAGGCAAGCGGGTGCAAGAGCGCCATCGCCGCCAGCGCGATCCCGGCCGAGCGATGCACCCGCATGGTGCGGTCGATGCCGATCCGCCCGGCGATCGTCTCCAGCCGGCCGGAATGAGCGAACTGCAATAGCATCAGCGCGAGTGCGGCGAGCCCGAGCCCGATGCCGAGCTCCGCCTGCACCGCCTCGGGCGGCTCGCCGGAGGCAAGGGCGAGGAGCAACGGCGCGCAGGCGGCGAGCACGAAGAGCGCGGCGAGTAGCCAGGGCGGCAGGCCGCGCGTCATGTAGCGCGTTCCAGCGTCAGCCTGTGGCCGCCGAGCCGCGAAAAGAGGCCCGTGCGGCAGGTCAGCACGACGATCTGCATCCGCTCCGCTGCCGCGCTCAGGATGTCGAACATGCGCTCGATCCGGTCATCGTCGGAGAACACGAGCGCGTCGTCCAGGATCACCGGCGCGGGCCGCCCCTGCCGGTGCAGTATCTCGGCGAAGGCGAGGCGCACCAGCACCGCGATCTGCTCCTGCGTGCCGGCGGAGAGGATGTCGAAGGACTCGTCGCGGCCATCACGTGTCAGTCCCGATGGCCGAAGCGTCGTCTCGTCGAGCGTGGCGCCCGCTCCCGGGATCACAATATCGAGCCAGGACGCGAGGGTGCGCACGACCGGTTCGAGCCAGGAGGCCGTTGCCTCTTCCTCTGCCTGACGGAGCGTGCTGGAGAGCAGGTTCAGGGCAGCGCGACGGGCCTCCAATTGCTCGATTTCGTTCCGTATACGCTCCAATCTGCCCTCGCATTCGGCGATGCATTCGTCGAGCCCCTCAGCCTCGATGCGGGCGAGTCCGCCTTGGATTCGGGCGATCTCTTCGTTGATCCGCTGATCTTCGGATCGGACGGCATTGCGCGCGGCTTCACGACGCTCGATCTCTTTCAAGATTGCCGTGCGTTGCTCGGCGCTCGGGTCGGGCAGCGCTGCCGCCTCGTCCCGCAGCCGATCCGCCTCTTCCGCGAACTGGCGCGCCCGTTTCTCCAAGCGATCGTCGGGCTCGCGCGCGCGCACCTCGGCAAGGCGGGTTTCGCGACGCCGCGCCTCCTCGGCCCTCGCCTCGGCGTCGGCCTCGCATCGGTCCGCTTCGCGCGCCTTCCGGTCGGCCTCCGCGCGGGCAGCGTCGACCTCGTCGGGCGCGGACCCGGTCGGGGCGTCGAGGGTGCCGCTGATCTGCTCGGCAAGGTGACGCGCGCGCGCCTCGGTCTGTCCGGCCCCTGCCTCGGCCGCAGCAGCGGCAGCGGTGATCTCGAGTCCCGGGGCCAGCGCCTCAGCCGCGGCGCGCGCGGCACCGAGTTCGCTCCCCGCAGCGACAAGCGCGCGTCGCGTCGCGCCGCGGCGGTGGAGCGCCCGGGCGAGCAGGAGCACGGCGCCCGCCGC
>NZ_JBHYDW010000288.1:0-1280 GCF_051860475.1 Elioraea sp.
GCCGGTAGCCGGTGCGCGCGCGATAGGTGAGGCCGTCCACCACCAGGTCGCGGTCGTGATCGGTGAAGCCGAACAGCGTCCCGTCGCGGCGGGCGACGCGCCAGCAGGTCGCGAGCGTGGTGAGCGCGCCGGCAAGGTGCGCGGCCAATGCGGAGGAGACCGATTTCACAGCCGCACCTCGATCACGGGGATCTCCGCCCATTGGCCCTGGAAGAAGGTCTCCAAGGTGAGCCCGAGCTCATCCGCATCGAACCGCGCGGGGACGTCGAACTCGCACTGCGCTTCCACCGCATGGCCGGCCGGGCTGCGCAAGGACGAGCCGAGCGTGATCACGCCGGTGGCATAGTTGGCCTGGAACTGGCTCGCGCCCGTGCCCTCGTTGCGCTCGATGCCGTCCGTCCAGCAGCGCACCGTGCCGGTGACGGGAAGCTGGATCGCTCGGGTCTGCGTCGCCGGGCCGGACGCGTAGCTGCGCACGATCTGGACCGTCGCCGTGGCGCCGTCCGTGGTGCCGATCTGCTGACGCGGCATCTGGAAGTCCGACCAGTCCTTGAAGCGGAAGGCGAACGCCCGTCCCCGCCGGGCGCGGAAGAACGCGATCAGCGCGGCGAGGTCGTCGCGCGTCTTGAGCCCGCTGCCGACGTTCCAGCGTCCGCGCGCCTCCGCCCAGTTCTGGTTGCGCCGCTCGTGCCCGCCGGCCGTCGTCACGATGTTCGTCGACCACAGCGGCCCGCCGGTCGCGCCGAGCGCGATCTTCTCGGGGAAGCGCACGTCGTGGAACGCCATCAGAGGCTCCGCTGCGCCCGCTGCAGCCCGCGCGCCATCGCCGCAGTGATCTGGCCCTGCGAGGCGCGGAAGCTGTCCGCGTCGGCAGCGGTGATGTTCATGACGATGGTCGTGGCCCCGAGCGCGCGCTGGGCTTCGCGCTTCGGCACCGCGATCTCGCCACGCTGGAGGATCGCCGGATACTCGTCCGGCCGGAACCAGCCCTGGTGCAGCCGCGGCGCGCCGGCGAAGGCGAGCGCGGGCACACGGCGGCCGGGCACCGCCGAGGCGCCGACCTCGCCGCCCTCGTGGAACAGCCCGGCCAGGAACGAGCCGATGCCGGAGAAGATGCCGCCGATCCCGCCGCCACCGGTGATCCCGCCGAGCGCCGAATTGAACAGCGCCAGCAGCGGCTCGGTCACCAGCTTACGCGTGCCGAGGCGCAGCAGATCCTGCTCGATGCCCTTGAGCACGTCGGAGAAGCTGCGCCCGCGCACGATCGCGCCCTCGAACGC
>NZ_JBHYDW010000289.1:0-1210 GCF_051860475.1 Elioraea sp.
CTGCGCATCGTCACCGCCGACGAGCGGCTCTCCGAGGCGGCCAACAAGACCACCATGGCGCTGTTCGGCCCGAGCGGTGTGGGCAAGACCACCCTGGTCACGACCCTGCCGCACGCGACCACGCTGTGCGTCGATCTCGAAGCCGGGATGAAGTCCGTGCAGGACTGGCCGGGCGACAGCATCCCGGTCCGCTGCTTCGAGGATGCGATCGATCTCGCCTGCCTGATCGGCGGCGTGAACCCGGCGGCGGATCCGAACGGCTTCTTCTCCGCCGCGCACCACCAGCACCTGGCGAACGCCCATCCCGATCTCGTCCGGCTGATTGCCGGCAAGACGACGATCTTTCTCGACAGCATCACCGACCTGACGCGCCAGGCCATGGCGTGGGCGAAGACCCGGCCGGAGGCGTTCTCCGAGAAGACCGGCCGGCCAGACACGCGCGGCGCCTACGGGCTGATGGCGCGCGAGGTGATCGGGCTGCTCAAGCACCTGCAGCACGCGCCGGGCAAGACCGTGATCATGGTCGGCATCCTCGAACGCGTCGCCGACGAGTTCGGGCGTGTGACCTGGCAGCCGCAGATGGAGGGCGGCAAGGCCGGGCGCGAGCTGCCGGGGATCGTCGATCAGGTGATCACCATGGCGCTGTTCTCGACCGATCCCGACGGCGCGCTGCGCCACGACCCCGAGCACGGCACGGCGCGCCGGCTGGTCTGCACCGCGGCCAACCGCTTCGGCCTGCCGGCGAAGGACCGCTCCGGTCGCCTCGCCGAGACCGAACCGCCCGATCTCGGTGCCCTGCTTCGCAAGATCAACGCAACCCGGAGGTGATGACGATGACGTTCGACCTGAACGACGCCGAGCTGCCGCGCAACTCCGACCTGATCCCGGATGGCAGCTTCGCCAAGGTGACGATGGCGCTGCGCCCGGGTGGTACCGATGGCGAGGGCGAGCACGACCGCGGCCTGCTCAAGCTCTCGAACACGCCCGGCAGCGACGTGCGCATGCTCGACACCGAGTTCACGGTGGTCTCGGGCCCGCATGCGCGGCGCAAGTTCTGGCACCAGTTCACGGTGCAGGGCGGCAAGGTCGACGAGCACGGGGTCTCGATCGGCTGGAAGATCTCGAAGGGGATGTTCCGGGCGATGGTGGACAGCGCGCTCGGCCTCGATCCCCAGGACATGAGCGAGGCGGCGAAGGCGAAGCGCAAGCT
>NZ_JBHYDW010000290.1:0-1194 GCF_051860475.1 Elioraea sp.
CCATGGCGAAGGCGAAGTTTGAGCGGACGAAGCCGCACTGCAACATCGGCACGATTGGTCACGTGGACCATGGCAAGACGTCGCTGACGGCGGCGATCACGAAGGTGCTGGCGAAGACGGGTGGTGCGACGTTCACGGCGTACGACCAGATCGACAAGGCGCCGGAGGAGAAGGCGCGCGGGATCACGATCTCGACGGCGCATGTGGAGTACGAGACGAAGGCGCGTCACTACGCGCATGTGGATTGCCCGGGTCATGCGGACTACGTGAAGAACATGATCACGGGTGCGGCGCAGATGGACGGGGCGATCCTGGTGGTGTCGGCGGCCGACGGTCCGATGCCGCAGACGCGCGAGCACATCCTGCTGGCGCGCCAGGTGGGCGTGCCGGCGCTGGTGGTGTTCATGAACAAGGTGGACATGGTGGACGACCCGGAGCTTCTGGAGCTGGTGGAGCTCGAGGTTCGGGAGCTGCTGAAGTCGTACCAGTTCCCTGGCGACGACATTCCGGTGATCAAGGGCTCGGCGCTGGCGGCGTTGGAGGACAAGACGCCGGAGATCGGCGAGCAGTCGGTGCTGGCGCTGATGGATGCGGTGGACGCGTATATCCCGCAGCCTGACCGTCCGAAGGACCGTCCGTTCCTGATGCCGATCGAGGACGTGTTCTCGATCTCGGGCCGGGGCACGGTGGTGACGGGTCGGATCGAGCGGGGCATCGTGAAGGTGGGCGACGAGGTTGAGATCGTCGGCCTGCGTCCGACCACGAAGACGGTGGTGACGGGGGTGGAGATGTTCCGCAAGCTGCTGGACAGCGGCGAGGCGGGGGACAACATTGGCGCGCTGCTGCGCGGCACCAAGCGCGAGGACGTGGAGCGGGGTCAGGTTCTGGCGGCGCCCGGGTCGATCACGCCGCACACCAAGTTCATGGCGGAGGCCTACATCCTGACCAAGGAGGAGGGCGGGCGTCACACGCCGTTCTTCACCAACTACCGTCCGCAGTTCTACTTCCGCACGACCGACGTGACGGGTGTGGTGACGCTGCCCGAGGGCACCGAGATGGTGATGCCTGGGGACAATGTGCGGATGGAGGTGACGCTGATCGCGCCGATCGCGATGGACGAGGGTCTGCGCTTCGCCATCCGCGAGGGCGGCCGCACCGTCGGCGCCGGCGTCGTCACCAAGATCGTGCAGTGAC
>NZ_JBHYDW010000291.1:0-1161 GCF_051860475.1 Elioraea sp.
CGCCGAGATTGCCCGAGAAGCCCGAGCCGATCGCGGTGCGCGGTGCGTGGAACGGCATCCCGAACGCCGAGACATAGCCCACCTGCGTCATCTCGTCGCAGAAGATGCCGTCCTCCGGCAGCGCGTCGCGGATCGCCTCGAGGAACGACATCTGCGGCTGGACCGACTGGATCTCGGCCGCCGTCTCGGCCTTCAACCGCGCGATCGTGGCCGCGCGGTCCGGATCGTCGCGGCGCGCGACGGTGGCGGTGAGCGCGCGGGCCGCGTCGGCGGCATCCGCGACGATCCCGAGATCGACGGTGAGCCGGCGCATCTCGGCGGGGTCGATGTCGATGCGCGCGATGCGGATGCCGTCCGGCAGCTTGCCCCAGCGCGCGGTCGGCACATCCAGCCGCGTGCCGAAGCCGATCAGCAGATCCGTCTCCGGCCACAGCCTGAAGCCCTCGGGCACGGTCAGGCTGAGCGGATGCCGGTCATCCAGGATGCCGCGGCCGCCACGATAGCGCACCACGGGCGCGCCGATCCGCTCCGCGAGCGCACGGATCTCCGCGCCGGCATCCATCGCCCCCGCACCGACCCAGATCATCGGGTTGCGCGCGGCGTCGATCATCTCGGCCAGGCGCGCGATCTTCGCCGAGTCGGGCACCGGGTTCGGATGGCGCGGGAATGGATCGCACGACGTGACCTCGGCCTCGGCCGGGAGCTGGTCGAGCGGGATCTCCAGCGCCGCCGGGCTGGGCCGGCCCGACATCATCTCCTGGAACGCGCGGGCCACCTTGCGCGGCGCCTCGGTCGGGTCCTCGATCCGCTCCGCGTGCCGCACCAGCGTCCTGAGTGTGGCGAGCTGATCCGGCAGCTCATGGAGCTGGCCGCGCAGCCGGCCGATCTGGGAGGACGGCACCTGTCCGGTCAGGCACAGGACCGGCGCGTTGACACTCCAGGCGGTGGAGAGGGCGGCCGTGGTGTTCAGCACGCCAGGGCCCGGCACGACGGCATAGACGGCCGGCTTGCCCGTCGCGCAGGCGTAGCCGAGGGCCATGTAGGCCGTGGTCTGCTCGTGCCGCGCGTTGATGACCTGGATGCGGTTGGCGTTGCGGGCGAGCGCGTCGAACAGCCCGTACATCTGCACGCCGGGCAGCCCGAACACGGTATCGATCCCGT
>NZ_JBHYDW010000292.1:0-1099 GCF_051860475.1 Elioraea sp.
GTCGACAAGGCGCGCGCGCTCCTGCTGGTGCACCGGCTGGCGAAGGAGGAGCGCGACGCCATCCTGGGCTGGCCCGCACGGGTCGCGGCCGAGATGGCGGCCGAGCTCGGCGTCGATGCGCACCGGCTGCAGATGATGCTCGACGCCCGCCTGCGCATCCTGCTCGCCGAGCGCAACGACGTGCGGATCGCGGTGGCATGAACGGCCTGGATCGGATCCTCACGGAGGTCGGCCGGTTCGACGGCGACCTCGAGATCGTCCAGGCCTGGCGCGACGGCCTCGCCCCCGAGCCGGCGCTGCTGGTCTCGGAATGGGCCGACCGGCACCGCGTGCTCGGCTCGCGCGACTCCGCCGAGCCCGGCCCGTACCGGACAGCGCGCACGCCCTATCTACGCGAGGTGATGGACGCGCTGTCGCCGTCGCACCCGGCGCGGCGGGTGGTGTTCATGAAGGGCGCGCAGGTGGGCGCGACCACCGTGGGGACGAACTGGATCGGCTATGTGGTGCACCACGCGCCGGGGCCGATGCTGGCGGTGCAGCCGACCACGGAACTCGCCAAGCGCTTCTCCGACCAGCGCATCGATCCCCTGATCGAGGAGACGCCCGCGATCCGCGAGCGGGTCGCGCCGGCACGCTCGCGGGACTCGGGCAACCGCCAGCTCTCGAAGGAGTTCCCGGGCGGCCAGCTCGTGATGACCGGCGCGAACAGCGCGGTGGGCCTGCGCTCGATGAGCGCGCGGTTCCTGTTCCTCGACGAGATCGACGCCTATCCGGGCGACGTCGAGGGCGAGGGCGACCCGATCGCGCTGGCCGAGGCGCGGGCGCGCACCTTCGGCTGGCGGCGCAAGACGTTCCTGGTCTCGACGCCGACCATCGCCGGGCTGTCGCGCATCGAGCGCGAGTACCTCGCCTCCGACCAGCGCCGGTTCTTCGTCCCCTGTCCGCGCTGCAATGCGATGCAGTGGCTGCGGTTCGAGCGGCTCGTGTGGCAGAAGGGCGAGCCGGAGGGCGCGCGCTACCTCTGCGATGCCTGCGACCATCCGATCGGCGAGCAGCACAAGACCGCAATGCTGGCCGAAGGCGTGTGGCGGGCCACGGC
>NZ_JBHYDW010000293.1:0-1008 GCF_051860475.1 Elioraea sp.
CGATGGCCTGCGCGGCGAGGGACGCTACCGCGTCTTCGCCGATATCGAACGGCATCGCGGCACGTTTCCGCGCGCGACGCGCCATGTCGAGGGCGAGACGCGCGAGGTCACGGTCTGGTGCTCGAACGACTATCTGGGCATGGGCCAGCATCCCAAGGTGATCGCCGCCATGCACGAGGCGATCGACCGCTGCGGCGCCGGCGCCGGCGGCACGCGCAACATCTCGGGCACCAACCCCAACCACGTGCGGCTGGAGGCCGAACTCGCCGACCTGCACGGCAAGGAAGCAGCGCTCCTCTTCACCTCGGGCTACGTCTCGAACTGGGCCGCGCTCGGCACGCTCGGCTCGACGATCCCCAATTGCGTCATCCTGTCGGATGCCGGCAACCACGCCTCGATGATCGAGGGCATCCGCCAGTCCAAGGCCGAGCGCCGAATCTTTCGCCACAACGACGTCGAAGACCTCGACCGCATCCTGTCGGAATACGGCCCCGAGCGGCCCAAGATCGTCGCCTTCGAGAGCGTCTATTCGATGGACGGCGACATCGCGCCGATCAGGGCCATCCTCGACGTGTGCGAGAAGCATGGCGCGATGAGCTATCTCGACGAGGTGCACGCGGTCGGCCTCTACGGCCCGCGCGGCGGCGGCATCGCCGAGCGCGAAGGGCTGATGGACCGCGTGACGCTGATCGAGGGCACGCTCGGCAAGGCCTTCGGCGTGGTCGGCGGCTACATCGCCGGCTCGGCCGCGATGTGCGACTACATCCGCTCGTTCGCGTCGGGGTTCATCTTCACCACCGCGCTGCCGCCGCATGTGGCGGCCGGCGCGCGGGCCTCGATCCGGCACCTGAAGGAGAGTTCCTTCGAGCGCGCCCGCCATCAGGAACGGGTGCGCAAGGTGCGCGCCCGGCTCGACGCGATCGGCATCCCGACCATGCCCAACCCGAGCCACATCGTGCCGGTGATGGTGGGCGACGCGGCCAAGTGCAAATGGCTGTCGGACCTCCT
>NZ_JBHYDW010000294.1:0-728 GCF_051860475.1 Elioraea sp.
CGGCCGCATTGTCAGCGTCGCCGCCATAATAGCGGTTGCCGTCAACACCGAGGGCAAGCGCGAGATCATCGGCTTGCACATCGGCCCGAGCGAAGCCGAGCCGTTCTGGTCGACCTTCCTCAAGGACCTCGTTCGCCGCGGCCTCAAGGGCGTCAAGCTGGTCATCTCCGACGCCCACGAAGGCCTGAAGGCAGCAATCACCCGCGTCGTCGGCGCCACCTGGCAACGCTGCCGCGTCCACTTCATGAGGAACGCGCTGGCGCATGTGCCCAAAGGCCAGAACACCGTTGTTGCCGCCGCGATCCGTCAGGTCTTCCTTCAGCCCGATCATGCCGCCGCCACCCAAACCTGGCGCAATGTCGCCGACCAACTCCGCGGCCGCTGGCCCAAGCTCGGCGCCTGTATGGATGCCGCCGAGCACGACGTGCTCGCCTACATGACCTTCCCAGAGCAGCACCGCGTCAAACTCCACAGCACCAATCCGTTGGAACGCTTGAACAAGGAGGTGAAGCGCCGTGCTGATGTCGTCGGCATCTTCCCCAACGAGGACAGCATCACCCGCCTGATCGGCGCAGTCCTTCTCGAGCAGAACGACGAATACCAGCTCCAGTGCCGCTACATGCAACTCGAAGGCATGACCGCGCTCGCCACACCCCAGATCGAGGAGGTTGCCCAGCTACAAATTACACCCAAAGCCGCCTGACGATGACGGCCCGGTGCCACACCCC
>NZ_JBHYDW010000294.1:738-985 GCF_051860475.1 Elioraea sp.
TGACGGACACGACCTTGGCGGCTGCGTTTCGGCGTGCGGCGATGCGGGCGAGTGCGACTTCGATTGGGAATTCGTCGAGTTCGTCGGGAGTATAGCCTTCGAGCCATTCTCTGATATCTGCATGGCCCGGATGGGAAGGGTCTGCTCGGGCCTCGAGCAGCTCGTAGAAGCCGGGGATCCCGCTGCAATCTTCTGGTGGGCAGTCACGCTCGCCACTGATGAACCGCGGATAGCCTATGGCAGGTTC
>NZ_JBHYDW010000295.1:0-977 GCF_051860475.1 Elioraea sp.
GAGCGTCGCTGCGCCGACGAGATCCTCTGGACCACCGAGGCCGCGCCGGCGCGCTGGCTCGCCGAGACGGGGCTTGCGCTCGATCCGCGCGGCTTCCTCCGCGTCGATGCCGCGCTGCGCGCTGTCGGTCGCGAGGACGTGTTCGCCGCCGGCGACACGATCGCCTTCGACCCCGGGCCGATCCCGCGCTCGGGGGTCTACTCGGTGCGCGCCGGACCGGTGCTTGCGGACAACATCCGCGCCGTGCTGACCGGCCACCGCCTGCGCCCCTATCGTCCGCAGCGCGACGCGCTCTACATCGTCGCGACCGGCGAGCCCTACGCGATCGCGACGCGCAACGGCCTCACCGTCGAGGGTGCCTGGGTGTGGCGCTGGAAGGACTGGATCGACCGGCGCTTCATGCGCCGCTTCAACGAACTGCCCGAGATGACGCAGGCGCCCACCGGACCCGCCTCGCCGCTCGCCGACACGCAGGCGCTGCGCGAGATCTCGGCGATCGCGATGCGCTGCGGCGGCTGCGGCGCCAAGGTGGGCGCGACGGTGCTGACGCGCGCCCTCGGCGCGATCGAGCCGGCGCCGAACCCAGACGTGCTGGTCGGGCTGGACGCGCCGGACGACGCCGCGGTGGTGGACACCGGCGGGCCGCAGCTCTCGGTGCACACGGTCGACTATTTCCGCGCGATCGTGGACGATCCATATCGTTTCGGCATGATCGCGGCGAACCACGCGCTCGGCGATCTCTATGCGATGGGCGCGGAGCCGCACACCGCGCTGGCGATCGCGACCGTGCCCTATGGGCTCGAGGCCAAGGTGGAGGCGGATCTCGCGGCGATGATGGCGGGTGCGAACGACGTGCTGCGCGAGGCCGGCTGCGCGCTGGTCGGCGGGCATACGAGCGAAGGCGCGGAGCTCTCGCTCGGCTTCGCGCTGAACGGCCTGGTCGCGCGCGACCGCATCCTGCGCAAGGAGGGCCTGCG
>NZ_JBHYDW010000296.1:0-438 GCF_051860475.1 Elioraea sp.
AACTAACCTCAAAACAAGTTCTCCCTGAAGAGCCGTGGAAGACCACCACGTCGATAGGAGGCATGTGGAAGCACGGCAACGTGTGAAGCTGAGCCTTACTAATAGCTCGTTCGGCTTGATCACTCTCATTAATCAATGTCCATTCCATTCTGTAATCCCTCGCGGGGCGCACGGCTGACGCCTGCCCCTCCGGGAGGGCGGCCAAAAATGGCCGGCGCGCGTTCGCGCTTGCGAACCAAAGGTTCGATACGTGCCTTGCGGACGCATCAAAAATGCGTCCCTTGCACAGCCGAAAACGCACAAATCATCGATGCCTCAAAAGGCAAACAAGACCAGTTCCTCATTTGTCTGCACTTCGCCGGCCTGGTGGCCCCAGCGGGGGGCCCCCACCCGATCCCTTCCCGAACTCGGCCGTGAAACCCCCCAGCGCCAATGGTA
>NZ_JBHYDW010000296.1:448-947 GCF_051860475.1 Elioraea sp.
CGCGGGAGAGTAGGTCGCCGCCAGGCCTGCAAAGTGCAAACAATCCTCTTCAATCCAACAAGACAATCAGCTCCGCGGACAAAAACCGCCAAACACCTCAACGCGGGGTGGAGCAGCCCGGTAGCTCGTCAGGCTCATAACCTGAAGGTCGCAGGTTCAAATCCTGCCCCCGCAACCAAATCTCCCCAAAACAACCAAACACAAAAACCAACGCATCGACCCACCCAAACCTCATCAGAAAAAGAACAAAACAAGAACAAAGAAACAGCGCTAAAACAACAGGCCAATAAAAACACCCCGCCCCCTGTTGCCATGCCGGCGTCTCCAATGCCCTCGCAGGCAAACGCTCACCTCGAAAAAATGCGCCAAAAGGACAGGAACCACCGCTCGATGGTGCCAAACCCCAGCGCATTCGGCTCAGACCCGGCCCTCCTGCACGCCAAGCGGCCGATCAACCACGGCACACCCCTCCAATCCAACATCATCCCCCGACTTGCTG
>NZ_JBHYDW010000297.1:0-881 GCF_051860475.1 Elioraea sp.
GGCCGGCTCGGCGAGGTGATCGCGCGCGACGACGGCACCTTCCGCGCCGAGCTCCGCGGCCTCGCCCAGGCGCTCAACGTGACCGTGGGCGAGCTCTACACGCCGGAGTGCCGCGCCGATCTCGGTGACGCGCGCTGCCGCGTGCCGCTGCGCCTGCCGCTGCGGCAGGACAGCACGACCTACGCGCTCGGCGCCTTCGTCCGCGTCGAGACCGATCCCCTTGCGACCGGCTCCTACCGGGAGCAGGAGCGCCATTACGAGTGCACGACCGCCGGCACCAGCGATGCCGCGCCGCCGACCTTCGACACGACGATCGGGAACACCACGGCCGACGGCACCGCGGTCTGGACCGCGCGCATGGCCTGGACCCTGCCGGCGACGGTCGAGAACGCGCCGGACCTCTCGACCGTCATCATCCAGAGCACCGACACCGCGCCGACGCGTGCGGACGGCTGGTTCGAGCACGGTGTGGCGGTGTTCGAGACCGGGCTCAATGCCGGCGTGGCGCGCGACGTGCTCGCCTGGACGCAGGCCTCGCGCACGCTGGCGCTGTTCCTGCCGCTGCCGTTCCCAGCGCTGCCCGGCGACGTGCTGCGCGTCCAGCCCGGCTGCGACAAGCGCCTCGCCACCTGCCGTGACCGCTTCGCCAACCGGCTGAACTTCCGCGGCGAGCCGCACATCCCCGGCGACAAGGGCATCATCGGGTCCGGGCTGTGACGCTCGATCAGGCTGCGCGACGCTGGCTCGGCGTGAAGTGGCGGCACCTGGGCCGCTCGCGCGAGGGCATCGACTGCATCGGGCTGGTGCTGCTCGCCGCGCGCGACTGCGGCATCGCCGCAGACGATCCCGCACCCTATGCGCGCGAGCCGTCCTCGCACCTG
>NZ_JBHYDW010000298.1:0-880 GCF_051860475.1 Elioraea sp.
CGAACGGATTGATGATGGCGACCATCGGTCGGCCTCCTGTGCGGGAAACAGAAACGGCGCCACGAGGGCGCCGCTGGTGATCGGAGCGGTGAGGGTCGGACTACGCGGTGTCGCGCGGGACGACGCCGGCGGCGCTGAGCTCGGCGTGCTTGGCGGCGATCTCGGCGGGCTGATCGACTGAGGGGTCGAACACCAGCGCACCCTTCGAGACGATCGCCGGCCCGCGCGCGACCACCAGGCCATCGCGATCACCAGCCGTTGCATCCACCGCCTCGATCAGCACCGCGACCGCGATCTCGGCCCCTTCATCGCCGGTCACCGTGGCGGCGGGCGAGAGGCGATGGATGCCGGAGGCGGTGATCTTCCCGAGCACGGCGCCGAGCGGGTAGTTGGTGCCGCCCTTCAGCGTCACGACCTCCCGGGTGTAGTTGCCGTTGAGCTCGTACTTCAGCAGGTCGCCGAGCGTGGGCGCCATCACCAGAACGGGCATGGGTTGGGTCTCCTGATCAGCGCTGGGCGGTTGCAGCGCGCTCGCGGGCGCGGCGGACGATCGGGCTTTCGTCGCTACTGCCCGGCTTGGGGGCCGCGGCGATCACCGCGCTCGCCTCGGCGCGCGACGCGAGGGTGTCGAGGACGGAGCGGCGCAGCGCGTGGGCGGCGACGCCGCGCCGGATGGCATCCGCCGCATCGACGGTGACGCCGAGTCGTGCGGCCTGCGCCGCGACCTCGGCAATCTCCGCGGCCGCGGCGCGTGCAGCGTCATCCTGCGGCACCGGTGCGGGCTCCGGCGGCGCGGCCTCGCGCGTCTCCTGCGTCTCCGCAGCGGACGTATCGTCGGGTTCGACCGGATGGGTCATCGTCACTCTCCTCGAAGGGGCCT
>NZ_JBHYDW010000299.1:0-866 GCF_051860475.1 Elioraea sp.
GTTGCGGAGTCTGGAGCTGTGGGATGCGTCTCGCGTGCGCCTTGCGGCGTGCGCGAGACGCGGTCCCGGCTGTGCCGTTACGCCGGTTGGAGGTTGAGGCTTCGCTTGAGGTTGTAGGCGGTTGCGGTGAAGTGGACCTGGGCTCTGGCGCGCGCGAGGCCTCGCCATCGCATGCGTCGCAGGCCGTAGCAGCGTTTCCAGGTGCCGAAGATCTTCTCGATCGGCGCGCGTACGCGCTGGATGGGGGCGCCGCGCATCCAGCCGCGCCAGCGTCTCGGCCTCGTCCTGGCCCCACATGGCGGTGGCCGCCACGCGTGGCACGCCGCCGCGGGCCCGCACGGCGGCCTCGAAGTGCTGGCCACGATAGGCGCTGTGGCCTGCGGCCGACCTTCGGTCTCCGGCGAACACATCGCCCGGGTCGTCGGGCAGCGCTGCCGGCCCCTCGCCTCCGTCATGCACATTGGCCGGCGTGACCGACACCGCCCCCACCAGCGCGGTCTCGGCGTCAGCGCCGACATGCGCCTTGAAGCCATGCACGCAGGCGCGGCTGCGATGCTTCACCCAGCGCGCCTCGTCGTCCTCCTGGCTGGCCGAGGCGATGATCGTCGCGTCCACCAGCGTGCCGGTCATGACCGTGATGGCGCGCGCCTTGAGCGGCGTTGTGACAGCCTCGAACGGTCCCCGGTCCAAGTCATGGGCGATCAGCGCGCGACGGAACCGCACGAACGCGGTGCGCTCAGGTGTGGCCTCATCGGCGGCGAAGCCGCAGAACCGGCGGAAGCTCGCGCGGTCCTCCAGAGCCTCGGCCAGCTTCACGTCGGACAGGTCGTGCCAGACCGCCAGCAGCAGCGCCTTGAACATCGAAA
>NZ_JBHYDW010000300.1:0-850 GCF_051860475.1 Elioraea sp.
AGCAGCACGCCGACGTTGTCGCCCGCCTGGCCCTGGTCCAGCAGCTTGCGGAACATCTCCACGCCCGTGCAGGTCGTCTTCTGGACCGGACGGATGCCGACGATCTCGACTTCCTCGCCGACCTTGACGATGCCCTTTTCGATCCGGCCCGTCACCACGGTGCCGCGGCCCGAGATCGAGAACACGTCTTCCACCGGCATCAGGAACGGCAGGTCCAGCGGACGCGCCGGCTGCGGGATGTAGTCATCCACCGTCTGCATCAGCTTCAGCACCGACTGCTCGCCGATCTCCGGGTTCACGCCGTCGGTCGCGGCCTTGGCCGAACCCGCCGTGATCGGAATGTCGTCGCCCGGGAACTGGTAGCTGGACAGCAGCTCGCGCACCTCCATCTCGACCAGTTCCAGCAGCTCGGCGTCGTCCACCAGATCGACCTTGTTCAGGTAGACCACCAGCGCCGGCACGCCCACCTGGCGCGCCAGCAGGATGTGCTCGCGGGTCTGGGGCATCGGGCCGTCAGCGGCCGAAACCACCAGGATCGCGGCGTCGTTCTGCGCGGCGCCCGTGTTGTTGTTCTTCACATAGTCGGCGTGGGGCGGGCAGTCGACGTGGGCGTAGTGACGGGCCGCCGTCTCATATTCCACGTGCGCCGTGTTGATCGTGATGCCGCGCGCCTTCTCTTCCGGCGCCGCGTCAATGTCGGCGTAGTTCATCGCCTTGCCGCCGCTGGCCTTGGCCAGCACCATCGTGATCGCCGCCGTCAGCGTCGTCTTGCCGTGGTCAACGTGACCAATCGTGCCGATGTTGCAGTGCGGCTTGTTACGTTCGAACTTTTCCTTGGCCATGGCCAAAA
>NZ_JBHYDW010000301.1:0-838 GCF_051860475.1 Elioraea sp.
CCCCAAGGTATTCGCGGCAGGGGATGTGGCCTCGTTCACCAACCGCCCATTGGAGAAGGCCGGTGTATTTGCTGTGCGCATGGGCCCACCGCTGGCGAGAAACCTGCGTTTGAGCCTGCGCGGTCAGCCGCCGGTGGCTTTCAACCCGCAACGCAAATGGCTGGCGCTGATCTCCACCGGCAATCGCTACGCCGTGGCCTCACGCGGCTCCATCGGCTTTGCCGGTGCGTGGGTCTGGACCTGGAAGGACTGGATCGATCGCCGCTTCATGCGCCAGTTCACCGAGCTTCCAGACATGGCGCCCGGGGCTGCCCCGTCGGCCGCACCGGTCAGCACCCTGGCCCTGAGCGCCGAAGAATCCCGCCAGGCAATCTCGGCCATCGCCATGCGCTGCGGTGGCTGCGGTGCAAAGGTGGGCGCCAGCATCCTGAGCCGTGCGCTCGGCAGCCTGCAACCGGTCGAGCGCGACGACGTGCTGATCGGGCTTCACGCTCCCGACGACGCCGCCGTGGTGCGTGTGCCGCCGGGCAAGGCCATGGTGCACACGGTGGACTTTTTCCGCAGCTTCATCGACGACCCCTACTTGTTCGGCAAGGTCGCGGCCAATCACGCCCTGGGCGACATCTTCGCCATGGGCGCCGAGGCGCAGTCAGCCACGGCCATTGCCACCGTGCCGCCTGGCCTGGAATCCAAGGTGGAAGACCTGCTGCTGCAAATGATGACCGGCGCGGTCGAGGTGCTCAACGCCGCCGGCTGCGCCCTGGTCGGTGGGCACACCGGCGAGGGCCGCGAACTCGCGCTGTGTTTTGCCATCAACTGGCTGATTGACGAGAACATG
>NZ_JBHYDW010000302.1:0-798 GCF_051860475.1 Elioraea sp.
GATCCCGCGCTCGGGGGTCTACTCGGTGCGCGCCGGACCGGTGCTTGCGGACAACATCCGCGCCGTGCTGACCGGCCGCCGCCTGCGCCCGTATCGCCCGCAGCGCGACGCGCTCTACATCGTCGGCACCGGCGAGCCCTACGCGATCGCGACGCGCAACGGCGTTATCGTCGAGGGTGCCTGGGTGTGGCGCTGGAAGGACTGGATCGACCGGCGCTTCATGCGCCGCTTCAACGAGCTGCCCGAGATGACGCAGGCGCCCACCGGAGCTGCCTCGCCGCTCGCGGATAAGCAGGCGCTGCGCGACATCTCGGCGATCGCGATGCGCTGCGGTGGCTGCGGCGCCAAGGTGGGCGCGACGGTGCTGACGCGCGCGCTCGGCGCGATCGAGCCGGCGCCGAACCCGGACGTGCTGGTCGGGCTCGACGCGCCGGACGACGCCGCGGTGGTGGACACCGGCGGGAAGCAGCTCACGGTGCACACGGTCGACTACTTCCGCGCGATCGTCGATGATCCGTTCCGGTTCGGTATGATCGCGGCGAACCACGCGCTCGGCGACCTCTACGCGATGGGCGCGGAACCGCACACCGCACTTGCAATCGCGACCGTGCCGTACGGGCTCGAGGCGAAGGTGGAGGCGGATCTCGCGGCGATGATGGCGGGTGCGAACGACGTGCTGCGCGAGGCTGGCTGCGCGCTGGTCGGTGGGCATACCAGCGAGGGCGCGGAGCTCTCGCTCGGCTTCGCGCTGAACGGCCTGGTCGCGCGCGACCGCATCCTGCGCAAGGAGGGCCTGCG
>NZ_JBHYDW010000303.1:0-768 GCF_051860475.1 Elioraea sp.
CTTGCCCGCGCTCTGGCGAAGCGCCCCGAGCCGATCGACCAGATCGAACATCCCGGCGACCTCGCCGCCGGGGGAGTCGATCTCCATCACCACGCCGCGCACCGACGGATCGGCCAATGCCGCCTCGATCGCCTCGCCGACCTCGCCATAGACGGAGGCGCCGAACAGTTCGGTCAGCCAGTCGCCGCGCGCGACCAGTGGACCCAGCACCGGGACCACCGCGATGCCGCCATCGGTGACGGCGTACCCACGACCGCGCGTCGCAATCTCGCCGGGAGACGCAATCGTCACGCGACTGGCGGCGAGCAGCGTCTCGAGCGCGCGCGGCGCGATCGCCAGCGGCCGGCTCGCGAGCCGGAGCAGTGCAACCTCGATGCTCATCGTGGATCCTCAGGTCGGCGCGGTGGTCGTTTCGTCTTCCGCAGGCGCCGGAGCTTCGCTCGGCGCCGCCCCACCCGGCGTGTTGCCGAACACGAGCCCGAGCTTCCGCTCGCGGGCGCGGTCGGCGGCGATCTCGGCATCGACCTGCTCGGCGTCGTAGCCGCGCTCGGCCAGCGCCTGGGTGCGGCTCTTCAGCCCAGCCTCGATCTGCTCGATCTCCGCGCGCGCGTCCTTCAGCGGATCCACCCAGTCCCAGCGCGGCGGCAGCCAGGCACAGGCGACGTACTCGCGGCGCCGCGCCTCGTAGCCGGGCAGATCGAGCGCGCCCGAGAGCACAGCCACGTCCATCCAGCGCGCCCAGACCCGGCGGCAGATCTGCCACACCAT
>NZ_JBHYDW010000304.1:0-696 GCF_051860475.1 Elioraea sp.
CATTTCCCACCGCTCAGGGCATGGCCTACTATCTGGCCTTCGATATCGGCGATCGCGTTATCAGCGTTCAGGTGAAGGAGACGCATCACCCGCGGCATCCTCAGCCGAGCATGCGCGCCAATCCCGCATACTTCTTCAACGTCAGGCGGGCGGGTCGCGGTGCAGCGCGCGTGTATCGCCATGATGAGTTCGACATCTATGCGTTGGTCGCGTTGGACCGGAGGCTCATTGGCTACTTCGCGAAGGCAGAGCTTCCCTCGCAATTGATCACGCTCCGCATTCCCGGCGGTCGTTACGGCCCTGGCGGCAAGGGCGAGCGGGAGTTCGAGGGCGCCTCGTTCAGACGCGCGCTCGCCGTGATGCAGGAACTCGCTGCCGTGCGCGGCAACGATCATGATGTGATCAACGTCGCCTGATCATCGCAATCATCGGATCGCGCCTTCCGCTTGGCTCAACCCGGGCCCCAGCGCGAATGGTCCTCACGTGCGCAGAACGATGCGCGACACACGAGAGAGGACCACGATGAGCAGCACGACCAGCAAGCCCGCCCCGCTTCGCATCTTCTTTGATGCCAGTGAGTTCGAACTCTCCCACGGTAGGGCGCCACGCGGGCGCGGGTCCTGGGCCTTCTCGGAGCATCGGCGGCCGGACCCGCTCTCGAAGGTCGTCCACTTCTCGCCCGGCGGCATGACGCTC
>NZ_JBHYDW010000305.1:0-687 GCF_051860475.1 Elioraea sp.
TTTGCCGCGGCAGGCTGCGACGGGTTGCTGCGCGACAAGACGCGGCCGTCGCGCATTCCGCCGCTCGGCCCCGAGGTCGCCGAGCGCGTGGTGGCGTCGACGCTTGCCGATCCGCCGGGCGAGACGACGCACTGGACCGCCGACATGATGGCAAAGGAAGCCGGCATCAGCGCTAGCGCGGTCAGGCACATCTGGAAGGCGCATGGCCAGGCACCCCACCGCTGGCGCCAGTTCAAGCTCTCCAACGATCCGAAATTCGTCGACAAGCTGCGCGACGTCGTCGGCCTCTATGTCGATCCGCCGGCGCACGCCATCGTGCTGTCGGTCGACGAGAAGAGCCAGATCCAGGCGCTCGACCGCACCCAACCCGGCCTGCCTATGAAGAAGGGGCGGCTCGGCACCATGACGCACGACTACAAGCGCAACGGCACCACCACCTTGTTCGCCGCCCTCAACATCCTCGACGGCACCATCAATATCGACACCGCCTTCGCCCGTTCCTGTTCGTCCAGGCTGTCGAGCATGCAGGGTTCGAAGATCAGGTTCATCTGCCGGCCCTGGTTCGGCTCCGGCTTGCTGATTGGCTTCATAGTCGTCCCTCCGAGCGATTCTCTCCTCGCCACGGAAGTTTGCGGGCTGGGCGGCGCGCGAGACCAGTCTGTTCAGATCTGTCAGGGCCGCCAGATC
>NZ_JBHYDW010000306.1:0-677 GCF_051860475.1 Elioraea sp.
GGAGCGCCGCCACCGCCTCCTTCATGATCTCGGCATGAGAGCCGCGCTTGCGACGCTCGATCGCCTCGCGCAACTGATCGCCGATCGAGAAGACCGGATTGAGCGAAGTCTGCGGGTCCTGCAGCACCATCGAGATCCGCCGCCCTCGGATCTCGCGCATCTCCGCCGGCGTGCGCTCCAGGATGTTCTCGCCGTTGAGCAGCACCTCGCCCTTGATGGTCTGGGCGCCGCCCTTCGGCAGCAGGCGCATCAGCGACAACGCCGTGAGGCTCTTGCCGCACCCCGATTCGCCCACCAGGCCCAGCACCTCGCCGCGCCTGAGCGAGAAGCTCACGCCGTCGACCGCGTGCACCTTGTCGACCACGCGTGACAGCACGCCGCCTTTGACGGCGAAGTGCTTGCGGAGGTCGCTGACGGACAGCAGCGCGCCATCTTTGTTTGCGGCCATATTGCTCATAGGATGCACGCCACCTTGTGACCGGGTGCCACTTCCTTGAGCGGCGGTATCGCCTGCGTGCAGGCCGGCATGACATAGCGGCAGCGGCTGGCGAAGCGGCAGCCCGGCGGCGGATCGAGCAGGCTCGGCACCGAGCCGGGGATCGATTCGAGGCGCGCCTGGCGGCCGGCGCTGCGGTCGACGCGCGGGATCGAGCGGATCAGCCCCTGCGTGTAGGGAT
>NZ_JBHYDW010000307.1:0-669 GCF_051860475.1 Elioraea sp.
CGGCTGCTGTCCGGGTCCGACCCGCGCGCCGCCCTGGCCGAGGGCGGGCTGTTGGACGGGCTGAAGAAGGCGCTCGCCGGGCGGGTGCTGAGCGCGGAGATGGACCACCAGCCGGACGCCGGCGAGCCGGACGGGCGGGCAACAGGCGGAACGGCTGCGGCGCCAAGACGGTGCTGACCGGTACCGGCGCGCTCGCTCTGCAGATGCCACGCGACCGCCCGCTCGAGCGGCTCTACCCGCTGGTGTTCCTGGACGCGCTGCGCGTGAAAGGGCGCGACGAGGGCACGGTGCGCAACAAGGCGGTCTGTGTCGCGCTCGGCGTCCGCCTCGACGGCACAAAGGAGGTGCTCGGGCTGTGGATAGAGCAGACCAGGGCGCCATGTTCTGGCTGCGGGTGATGACCGAGCCCAGAGCCCATCCGGAAAGGAATCGAGTCGCCTGAATCGGATGTGATTATGGGATGGCCGCGCGATCCTCTCGGACCGCGTCGGCATAGGCGATCAATGCGTCATGAAGTGACGGGTGGGCATCAGTCCCCGGTACGAATCGTATCGCAGCAGAATGCACGGCTCCGCCGCAGGAAGAAAACCCCGCGGGGGGGCCCCGGCCCGGGGGCGGGCCCCCCCCCCCCCCCACCCCCACACACCACCCCCAAACACCGGGCGGGCC
>NZ_JBHYDW010000308.1:0-632 GCF_051860475.1 Elioraea sp.
TGGGACTACTTCTCGCGCTGGGAATGGGAAGGCACGATTGCGCGCATCCACCACGCGCTCTACATCGCCGTGCGCGAGCAGGCGAGGCGCGAAGCCAGCCCGACCACGGCGATCATCGATAGCCAGACGGCGAAGGCGGCGCAAAAGGGGGGTCTACGCTCGACCCGTCCGGCTACGACGCGGGCAAGAAGGTGGTCGGCCGCAAGCGCCATCTCCTGATCGATACCATCGGCATGTTGCTCGCCGTGATCGTGCATCCGGCCAATGTGCAGGACCGCGACGGAGCCGAGCCGCTGCTGCGCCAAGCCCGGCGCCTGTTCCCGTTCATCGCGCGCCTGATCGGCGACGCAGGCTATCAAGGGCCGAAGATGGCGGCGGCGGTGGCCCGCACCGGGCACTGGACGATCGAGATCGTGCGTCGCTGCGACAGGCACCGCTTCGTCGTGCTGCCGAAGCGCTGGATCGTCGAGCGCACGATCGCATGGATCAGTCGCAACCGCCGCCTCGCGCGTGATTTCGAGCGACACTGCCGCATCGCCGCCGCCTTCGTGCGCATGGCCATGATCCGCATCATGCTCCGACGCCTCGCCGCAACCTCCTCAGCGTGAATCAGAACTTCCCGGATGGGCTCT
>NZ_JBHYDW010000309.1:0-631 GCF_051860475.1 Elioraea sp.
CTGCATGAAGATCAGCCTCGAATCACACTCAGCCGCGTCGGGGGAATCCCCCTCGTGAACTTTGTCCACGCGGCCTAACGTCATCGATAACACGGCGTCACACGCAGGTGAGCATGCCACGGTGGCGCCCGCTACGAAGCGTGCCGGTCCGTCGCAGCATGTGATGGCTAACCACAACGTCAAGAACTGATGTATTCGGATCGAATCTACCAGGGTTGCTCGAGTTCGACGGCCGGGCCCTGCTCGGCCCAACAAGCTGGCAAGCTGGTCAAGAGGCGCGGCAGGGTTGTCGCGTCAGTGGCGCGCCCGTCGACGATCGCCTCGACGATGTCCGGCGCGAGCAGGGTGAGTTGCAACAGCCGTCCGAGATAGCCGCGATCCAGCTTCTCCGCCGCGGCCATCTCGCTGATCGAGGCGTAGCGTCCGTCGTCCAGCATGCGCTGGGGGGTACCGGAAGGCGCGCGAGCACCTTCAGGAGCGCCGCGCCCGGGCGTCGATGCCGGTGGGGGCGGGCGGCCCGCTCGGTCCTCGGAAGTCACAGTGCGTTTCCGTCAGGAATGGACAGGCGCACCGTCGGGCAGGATTTGCGCGGCACCAACCGAGCGCCTATTGGGCTGCTATCAAGTGGCGT
>NZ_JBHYDW010000310.1:0-623 GCF_051860475.1 Elioraea sp.
GCATGCAGCGGCTCCTTCAGCTCCACCCTACGGCCCCAAACACGAAATTTCCGATAGACCCCCGCTTCCCCGGCTTCGACGAGAAGATCGTCTCGATGTACGCGCGGGGAATGAGCACGCGCGAGATCCAGGGCCATCTGCGCGAACTCTACGGCCTGGAGGTCTCGCCCGACCTGGTCAGCGCGGTGACCGACGCCGTGCTGGAGGAAGTCGCCGAGTGGCAGAACCGGCCGCTCGAGCGCCTCTATCCGCTGGTGTTCCTGGACGCGTTGCGGGTGAAGGTGCGCGACGAGGGCACGGTGCGCAACAAGGCGGTCTACCTCGCCCTCGGCGTCCGCCTCGACGGCACCAAGGAAGTGCTTGGCCTCTGGATCGAGCAGACCGAGGGCGCCAAGTTCTGGCTGCGCGTCATGAACGAGCTCAAGGACCGTGGCGTCGAAGACATCCTGATCGCCGTGGTCGACGGGTTGAAGGGCTTCCCCGACGCGATCGCCGCGGTGTTCCCGCAGACCCAGGTCCAGGCGTGCATTGTCCACCTGATCCGCAACGCGCTCGACTTCGTCTCCTACAAGGACCGCCGGGCCGTCGCCGCGGCGCTGAAGGAGGTCTACCGCGCGCGTGAC
>NZ_JBHYDW010000311.1:0-597 GCF_051860475.1 Elioraea sp.
CATCGTCCGCCGCCATGCCGACCGCGTGGTGGTGATGAAGGATGGCCGCGTGGTCGAGCAGGGGCGCGTCGTGGACGTCTTCGCCAACCCGCAGCACGCCTACACGCAGATGCTGCTCGCCACCGAGCCGCGCGGCCGCCCCGCCGCCGTGCCGGCCGATGCGCCCGAAATCCTGCGCGGCGACGACGTGCGCGTGCACTTCCCCATCAAGCGCGGCTTCCTGCGCCGCACCGTCGCCCATGTGAAGGCGGTGGACGGCGTGGATGTCGCGGTGCGCGAGGGCGAGACGCTGGGCCTGGTGGGCGAGAGCGGCTCGGGCAAGACCACGCTTGGCCTCGCTTTGCTGCGGCTGGAGGCGAGCACGGGCGTCATCCGCTTCCAGGGCCAGGCGATCCAGGGGCTTTCGCGCGGCGAGTTGCGGCCCTTGCGCGCCCGGATGCAGATCGTCTTCCAGGACCCCTACGGCTCGCTCTCGCCGCGCATGAGTGCGGCCGAGATCGTGGGCGAGGGGCTTTCGGTGCACGAACCCGGCATGACCGCCGCCCAGCGCGCCGCCCGCGTCGGTGCCGCGCTGGAGGAGGTGGGGCTCGACCCGGC
>NZ_JBHYDW010000312.1:0-596 GCF_051860475.1 Elioraea sp.
ACACCGCTTACGTAAAATCCGGGACGCTTCACAGGCAAAAACCCCGCCGGTTTGACCCGGCGGGGTTTTGATCTTGGTTGCGGGGGCAGGATTTGAACCTGCGGCCTTCAGGTTATGAGCCTGACGAGCTACCGGGCTGCTCCACCCCGCGACAAACCTTAAATCCCTCAGACGCGCAAAGGCGCCCGGTGGGGCGCCTTGGCGTGATCGGAGAGTTGTGAATGGATATTTCCTGCTGATTGCCGGCTGCAAGGCCTGGCGGCGTCCTACTCTTCCATCGCTTGAGCGAAAGTACCATTGGCGCTGCCTGGTTTCACGGCCGAGTTCGGGATGGGATCGGGTGGGTCACAGGCGCTATGACCACCAAGCCATGAAGCCGGCAAACAGGGGGATTTGAACGATGCCAGACACTTGCGTGCTGTAACAGTGATGTCGTTGATGGTGGGATCTTCAGGCGCGACCAGAGTAATTAGGACCGGTTAGCTGAATGCATTACTGCACTTACACACCCGGCCTATCAACGTGGTGGTCTTCCACGACTCGATGAGATCTTATCTTGAGGGAGGCTTCCCGCTTAGATGCTTTCAGCGGTTATC
>NZ_JBHYDW010000313.1:0-596 GCF_051860475.1 Elioraea sp.
CGCGCGGCCATTGCCATACATCGAGGTCGTCGATCAAGACCGCGCCGCCGGTCGGACGGATCAGCCCGAGCAACAGGCGGATCAGCGTGGTCTTGCCCGCGGCAGACGGGCCGATGACGGCCAGCGTCTCGCCCGGCTTCACCTCGAGCGAGACGTTGCGGATGAACGGGAAGGCTTGGCCGGGCAGCGCGTAGAACACCCGGTCGAAGCTGACCGCGCCCCTCGCGTCCGGCAGCGCCGACTTGGTCAGCGACCGGAGCGGGGCCTGGGACAGATGCGCGTTGATCCGTGCATAGGCCTGGCGCGCCGTGACCGTCGTCTTCCACGATCCGATCATCTGCTCCACCGGGGCGAGCGCGCGGCCCATGATGATCGATGCCGCGATCATGGCGCCGCCGGTGATCTGGTCCTGCAGCACGAGGAGCGCGCCGGCGAACAGGATCAGGATCTGCAGGAACATCCGGATCGCCTTGGTCATGCCGAGCAGGAAGGAGGAGCGGTCCGCGGCAGTCGATTGCAGCGGCAGGCCCTCGGAGAAACGGCGGTGCCAGAGCCGGATCACATGCGGGCGCATGCCCATCGCGTCGATCGTATCG
>NZ_JBHYDW010000314.1:0-591 GCF_051860475.1 Elioraea sp.
GCATGACTGACGCGACCCGCCGGCTCTCGGTGCGGCTGTCGGTGGACGGCGCGCAGCAGGCACGCCAGGAACTGACGCAGACTGGCGAGACGGGCGATCGCGCGTTCCAGCGCATCGTCGCGGGCGCGCAGGGGGCGTCGCGGGCGCTGAGCCTGCTGGGGCCGGCGATCTCTGCCCTCTCGGCCGGCGCGCTGGCCAATCTCGCGCGCCGCGCGGTGGATGCGGTCGGGGGCTTGGGCGAGCTCGCCGATCAGGCCGGCGTCTCGACCGATGCGTTGCAGGCGTTCCGCTTCGCCGCGATCGAGGTCGGGCTGCGCAACGAGGAGCTCGAGCGCGGCCTGGCCACGCTCACGCGCCGCATCGGCGATGCCGCGACCGGCGGGCGGCAGGCGGAGGAGGCCTTCCGCCGCATCGGCGTCGCGTTCACGGACGCGGCGGGCAACGCGCGCGCGACCGAGGGCGTGCTCGCGGACATCGCCGACCGCATCGCCGCGGTCGAGAATCCGGCCGAGCGGGCGCGCATCGCCACCGAGATCTTCGGCGACCGGCTGGGCCAGCGGCTCATTCCGTTCCTCGCCCAGGGACGCGAGG
>NZ_JBHYDW010000315.1:0-589 GCF_051860475.1 Elioraea sp.
AGATGCTGCCGCTCAACCGCAACGAGCGGGGGGCGAACGGCAACGTCATCCGCCAGGGCATCGAGTTCGACCGCATCGGCAGGCGCGTCGCGTATCACTTCCTGCGCCGCCATCCCGGCGACGTCACCGATCCCGGTCTCGCCGGCGAGACGGTGCGCGTGCCGGCCTCGGAGGTCATCCACGTGATCGACCCGGTCGATGCCGGCCAGCTGCGCGGGATCTCCCGCTTCGCCCCGGGGATCGTGAAGCTCTTTCTGCTCGACCAGTACGACGACGCCGAGCTCGACCGGAAGAAGGTCGCGGCGATGCATGCGCTGTTCATCACCACGCCCGCGCCGGCCGAGCCGTTCGACGTCGCCGAGAGCGACGGGGCGGACGGCGAGCGGACCATGGACCTCCAGCCGGGCCAGGTGGTGATGCTGGAGCCCGGGGAGGAGATCCAGACCTCGGCCCCGACCGACGTCGGCCAGACCTACGAGCCGTTCCAGTACCGCACGCTGCTTCAGGTCTCGGCGGCGCTGGGCATTCCCTACGCCTATCTCTCCAACGACATGCTGAAGGCGAACTACTCGAACTCGCGGCTCGCCTT
>NZ_JBHYDW010000316.1:0-576 GCF_051860475.1 Elioraea sp.
GGTGCAGCCCAGTGGCTGCCTCCAGTTCGGGATAGCTCGTGCGCTGGTAGCCCTTGGCCCAGAAGACATGCAAGGCGCGCTCGAGCGCCTGGGTCTCGTCGAAGCTGCGCGGGCGACCGGGCGCGCTGCCATGCTCGGTGTGTTCGGGGCTGGCCATCGCACCTGTTTATGCCCGATCGTACATGAATGCAAGACGGTCTGCCAGGTCGGCCCTAGCTGTGGCCGTCATGCTCTGCTCCCTGCTTCGGCCCCTGTGCTGCAACCGGCCATGGTTGGTGATGGTGGAAGAGTCAGCTGGATCGTTCAGGATCGAAGCGATCGGCTTCCTCCGTCAGCAGCTCGGTGATGTGCTGCTGCAGGATGGTCTGCAGCAGATGCGGCTCGACGCCGAGCTCGGCGGCGATCACGCCAGCGACGCGCGCCGGCCAGTTCAGCAGCGCATCGCGCATCGCCCCGGCGATCTCGTCGATCGTCGCGTCGGCCTCGGCGACGTCGACCAGCCGGCGCTTGCTCTCGTCCAGTGCGAGCCGCTGCGCCTCGACCTTCAGTGCGAGCTGCGCGCCCGTCAGCCGGGCG
>NZ_JBHYDW010000317.1:0-555 GCF_051860475.1 Elioraea sp.
TGGCTGGGGTTTTGGTTTCGCAAATCAAGAGGGATGCGGGGACAGGATTTGAACCTGTGACCTTCAGGTTATGAGCCTGACGAGCTACCGGGCTGCTCCACCCCGCGGGGGTGTGATGTGTGGGCACGGTTGGGTGGCCTGGCGCTGACCGACTCTCCCGCCGCTTGAGCGGCAGTACCATAGGCGCTGGAGTGTTTCACGGCCGAGTTCGGGATGGGATCGGGTGTAGCAACTCCGCGATGGGCACCAGGCCACCGAACCGTCTCGCTTGTGACGAGTGAGTTCAGGTGGCGGATGTTGGTTGGGTTGGGAGTGTGCGTTGTGGGGTTTGGTGCTGCGTACGGTGTCCTACCCTTTCGGATGGGACCGCGTTGATGGCGAAGTATTGAGCCTATCGGGCGATTAGGACCGCTTAGCTGAGCACGTTACCGTGCGTACACATGCGGCCTATTGACGTGATGGTCTATCACGGCCCTCAGGGAGACCTGGTTTTGAGGTGGGTTTCCCGCTTAGATGCTTTCAGCGGTTATCCCGTCCACACTTAGCTACCCAGCG
>NZ_JBHYDW010000318.1:0-553 GCF_051860475.1 Elioraea sp.
GAGTCGTTCACCTCGACGGCGGCCCTTAATCCCGGTCCGTTCACGGGCCGCTATGACGACAGCCACACCCTGACGCTGGGCCTGCGCTATGCGTTCGGTGCGGACGAGCCGGACTATGTGCCGCCGCCTCCGCCCCCGCCGCCCCCGCCGCCCCCGCCGCCTCCCCCGCCGCCGCCGCCGCCGCCTCCGCCGCAAGTTCCGGTCGAGCGTGAGTTTGTGGTGTATTTCGACTGGGATCGTTCGGACCTGACGGCCGAAGCCTCGTCGGTGGTGACGCAAGCCGCCAACTACGCCCGGTCGGGTCGTCCGACGCGCATCCTGGTCGTCGGTCACGCCGACACCTCGGGTTCGGCGGCGTACAATGTCGGCCTGTCCAACCGCCGCTCGCGGACCGTGGCTGATGCTCTGGTCGCCCAGGGCGTCAACGGCGGCGTGATCTCGCTGGACGGCAAGGGCGAAACCGCCCTGGCCCGCGCCACCGCCGACGGCGTGCGCGAGCCGCTCAACCGTCGCGCCACCATCGGCATCAACTTCCGCTAAATCCGGAAGGCCG
>NZ_JBHYDW010000319.1:0-539 GCF_051860475.1 Elioraea sp.
GCCCCGGGCAGGGGATACTTAAGTTGAGGTATATGAAGGTATGCTCGGTCTCCAAGGTGCCCGAGCATTCGACGGTTAAGGAAAACAATCGGCCATGAAGATCGCGACCTGGAACGTCAATTCGGTCCGCAAGCGGACGGGAAACCTGATCTCGTGGCTCGAGCGGGCCAAGCCCGACGTCGTCGTGCTGCAGGAGATCAAGGCGCAGGAACCGACGTTCCCCAAGCTCGAGGTCGAGGCCGCGGGCTACAAGATGGCGATCGTGGGCCAAAAGGGCTTTAACGGCGTCGCCCTCCTCTCATTGCATCCGTTCGATGTCACCGCGCGCGCGCTGCCCGGCCATGTCGAGGACGAGCCGGCGCGCTACGTCGAGGGCCGCGTGCTCACGCCGCGCGGACCGCTCACCGTCGGTGGGATCTACCTGCCCAACGGCAATCCGATCGGCACCGAGAAATTCGCCTACAAGCTCGCCTGGATGGAGCGCCTGCTCGGCCACGCCCGCGAGCTGCTGGCCAAGGAAGAGATGTTCGCCCTCTGCG
>NZ_JBHYDW010000320.1:0-536 GCF_051860475.1 Elioraea sp.
AGATCGAGGCTCTGGTCGCCGCCGGGGCCTATGCCGAGTTCAGCTTCTTCACGCTCACCCACGCCACGCAGGTCGGGCTGACGCATGTCGACCAGGAGAAGCACCGCACGTCCGGCCGCACGATCCAGGATCTCACGCCGCGCATCCGCATGGCCGGCGATCGGGCGATTCTGTCGTCGGATGCAGGCGTCTTCCTACTGCCCCCTCCCGTCGAGGCGTTCCGGGAGTTCCTGTTGCTGGTTGAGAGCGAAGGATTCTCGATTCTGGAGATCGATCAGATGACGAAGACGAACCCGGGTACTTTGTTTGGGGTCAAGTTTCGGGAGCGTTGCGACAGCGGCCACCACGCGCGTGGGCCAGATTAGCAGCGCATCGCGCATCGCCCCGGCGATCTCGTCGATCGTCGCGTCGGCCTCCAAGCTACCTGAGCCCGATGCAGTGGGAGAGCCAACTGACCCGACGTCCGGTCAAAGCGGTCGCCTGACGCCTGTCCGCCTTAAGCGGCCCACCCTATTCAGCGGCTCAGAGCGCTACGG
>NZ_JBHYDW010000321.1:0-524 GCF_051860475.1 Elioraea sp.
GGGGGCCGTCCGCGCGCGTGATGTAGGGGGGCAGGGGGATTTCGCCTGCCACCTCGAGTGCGGCCGCCAGCCGCGCCGGGTCCGCGCCGAAGTCGAGCCGCGCGGCCCCGCCCTCGAATTTCTCCAGGACACGGGCGGTGAGGTCGGCGCCCTCGATCTGGACCTCGTCTCCCGGCTTCAGGCGCCGGGCGTTGCGGATGAGGGCGTGCCAGGAGCCATCGCCCTCGGCGCGGTTCAGCATGATCTCGACGCACGCCGCGCCGCGCCGGCCGCGCAGCCGGGCGGGGATCACGCGCGTGTCGTTCACCACCATCACGTCGCCGGGCTCCAGGAAGCCGGGCAGGTCGCGCACGCCCTGGTCCAGGCGGGCATCGCCCTGCACCACCAGCATCCGCGCCGCGTCGCGCGGCCGGATGGGCGCCAGCGCGATCAGCGCCTCGGGCAGGTCGAAGTCGAAATCCTGGGGGGTGAGCGACATGGAGCGCCGGGCGGTAGCGCGCCCGCGGCCCCCATGCAACCGGATG
>NZ_JBHYDW010000322.1:0-518 GCF_051860475.1 Elioraea sp.
GGTCGCTGCTCGCGACTGCCGTGCTGCTGCCGGCCGTGCCCGTGCGGCGCCCCGCCGCGGCGCAGCAGCGGTTCGTCAGCATCTTCATGTTCGTGGCGGCCGGCCCCGGCGGTGGATGGGACGGTAGCGGCAGGGCGATCGAGCAGGCCGCACGCCCGGTCGGCCCGGTCGGCAGCGTCCAGCTCTAGAACGTCGGTGGCGCCGGTTGGTCGGCCTGCCCCGCTTCGTGAACCAGCGCGCACCCAAACGAACGCCCTGCGGGTCGGCGGCAGCGTCATGGTCGGCGCCGGGATCAGCAACAGGAGCCCGAGCACGATCGCCAACGTGCAGCCGATCGCCCGGCTCACCGAGGAGGCCGGGGGGAGGTCGTGCCGTCCTCGTCCGACATCCGCACCTGGAAGGACCTGGAGGCGACGCTGAAGGCCAATCCTGGGGTGGTTCATACCAACTCCCACTGATCAGAACCGATGCGCCCAGTCGCGGAGGCCGATGGACGTGATGCGCCAGGGCTGGTCGAT
>NZ_JBHYDW010000323.1:0-512 GCF_051860475.1 Elioraea sp.
TGGCCGCTGTAGGTGTAGCAGTGCATCCAGGTGTCGGCGCCCGGTCGGTCGAACACGGCGGCCACCTTGTCGGACAGGCCCACGCCGCCCATCGGCACGTAGCCGCTGGTGATGCCCTTGGCAAACTGCACCAGGTCGGGCTGCACGTCGCTGCCCCAGTGGCCCAGCGCGAAGAGCTTGCCGGTGCGGCCGAAGCCGGTGATGACTTCGTCGGTGGCGAACAGCACGTCGTAGCGGTCGCAGATCTCGCGGATGCGGCGGAAGTAGCCCGCCGGCGGCACGTAGGCGCCGCCGCCCATCACCGGCTCGGCGATGAACAGCGCCACGCTGTCGGGGCCCTCGGCCAGGATGGCGCGCTCCAGTTCGTCGGCCGCGGCGGTGGCCGGGTCGCCACCCGGCGGTACGGTGTAGCGGTAGGCGTCGTGATTCGGTATGTGCACGAAGCCCGGCATGCGCGGCTCGAAGGCCGGCCAGTAGGCCGGCATGCCGGTAGCGCACATGGCGGCCAGCGT
>NZ_JBHYDW010000324.1:0-507 GCF_051860475.1 Elioraea sp.
GGCTCACCACGCCAGCCGCGCTCCTGCCTCGACCGCAGCACGTGCAGCCCAACCACCAGCCGCGAGTTGGACGCGCTGCGCCGCCGCGCCTGGCATGAGCACGGCGTCGCCTCGCTCGCCATCCAGGACATCACCGATCCCTGGCTGCGCCAGGCCGTCATCAACGAAGCGACGCGGCGCTGGGGGCCGCGCAACGGAGGACACCATGGCCGGTAAGCGGAAGACCAAGCGCACCACGACGCCACGCGTGGATCTGGCGACGCCGACGAAGTGGCGGCTGCAGCACGGCAGCCTCTCCGACCCAATCCGCGATGCTGACCCCGAAACCGGCACGCCGGTGCAGCATCGCCGCGTCGTCGACACGCTCGGCCAGATGCTCAACCACGGCACGATCACAGCGGAGATGCACGAGGCGGGGTGCATCTTTCGCACGCACTTCCGCACGGCAGCGCTCGATGCGATGCGCACCACACAGCTGCTGCGCCTGCCACGCGGTGGTGGCGATCC